>DATACF010000846.1:0-7534 GCA_036259235.1 Longimicrobium sp.
ATCGTTTCCTACGGCGCCCGCAGCCCGGCCCCGCGCAGCGGGGACATGCCCAAAGACGTCGTCGCAGTTCGCGGTTGAAAGTGCCCAGTGCCCAGGAAAGAGCCCGAGGAAGCGAGACTCACCCCTGGACCTCGTCCCAGATCCGCTGGTCCTTGCTCTCCTTCAGGAACAGCATCCCGATCACGAACGTCAGCAAAGCCACCGAGATCGGATAGACGAGCCCCGCGTACGGGCTCCCGAAGCGCGCCACCAGGAGCGTCGCGATGAACGGGAGCCACCCGCCGAACCACCCGTTGCCGAAGTGGTAGGGGAGCGACATCGACGTGTACCGGATGCGAGCCGGGAACGCCTCCACCAGGAACGCCGCGATCGGCCCGTAGACCATCGTCACGAAGATCACCTGGATCCACACCAGGAGCACGAGCAGGAGCCCGTTGGCGTCGGTCGCCATCCCGGCGGCGTCGAGCGGCCCCGCGGCCCCCTTCATGGCCACGTAGATCGGGTAGTAGCTGAGCGCCGCGATCAGGTTGCCGGCCATCATCACCGGCTTCCGCCCGATCCGGTCGGAGAGCCCGCCGAAGACGACGAAGAACGGCGCCCCCAGCAGGAGGGCGATGGCCACGATGGTGTTGGCCTCGACGAGCGGGACCTTGAGGACCGTCTGGATGAAGTAGAGGGCGTAGAACTGCCCCGTGTACCACACCACCGCCTGCCCGGCGGTGGCGCCGAAGAGGACGAGGAAGATGATCTTCCAGTTCTTCCGGTTCCCGAAGCTGTCCTTGAGCGGCGCGGTCGACGTCCCCCCCTGCGCCTTGAGCGCGGTGAAGAGCGGCGACTCCTTGAGCGAGATCCGGATGTAGTACGAGAGGACGACGAGCACCGTGGAGAGGAGGAAGGGAATGCGCCACCCCCAGCGGGTGAACTCCTCCTCGCCCATGAGGAGCCGCGTGGCGGTGACCACCCCGAGGGCGATGAAGAGCCCGGCGGTGGCGGTGATCTGGATGAAGGAGGTGTAGTACCCCCGCCGGTCGTCGGGGGCGTGCTCGGCCACGTAGGTGGCGGCGCCGCCGTACTCGCCGCCGAGCGCCAGCCCCTGGAGGGCGCGCAGCGTCACCAGGATGATCGGCGCGGCGATCCCGATGCTGGCGTACGTCGGCAGGAGCCCGATGGCCGCCGTGGCGCCGCCCATGATCAGGAGCGTCAGCAGGAAGGCGTACTTCCGCCCCACCAGGTCGCCGATCCGCCCGAAGACCACCGCGCCGAACGGCCGCACGGCGAATCCCACGCCGAAGGTGGCCAGCGCGCTCAGGAACCCCACCGCCGGGTTCTCCTGGGGATAGAACTCGGTGGCGATGATGGCCGCCAGCGTCCCGAAGATGTAGAAGTCGTACCACTCGATGACGGTCCCCGCGGCGGAGGCGAGGATCACCTTCCGGAGGGTGCGGGCGTCGGCGTGGCGCGGGGCCGGGGCGGCGGGGGCGGCGCTCTCGGGCATCGGCTCTCCGGGGGCGAGGATCGGGGCGGCGCGGGCGCTTGCCCCCCGCGCGGCGCGGCGTACATTCGGACGTCCGTTCGGACCAGACGGCGCAAGATACGGGCGACCGCCGCGCCCGGCGAGCCTCTTGCAGCGCCCGCGCCCTTCGCGGCGGGCCCGCCGGCCCCCCCCGCGAACGACGCACGGAAGACCGACCGCCCCCTCGCACGCGCTAGAGACGGAGACCCACGCATGGCCGCGACGGAACCGACGCTCGACACCCTCCTCCACGAAGACCGCACCTTCCCCCCGCCGCCGGAGTTCGCCGCGCGGGCGCTGGTGAGCGACCCGGAGGTCTACGCCCGCGCGGACGCCGACCCCGAGGGGTACTGGGCGGGGTGGGCCGAGGAGCTCCACTGGTTCCGCCGCTGGGACCGGGTGCTGGAGTGGACGCCGCCGAACGCGAAGTGGTTCGTGGGGGGGACGCTGAACGCGGCCTACAACTGCCTCGACCGCCACCTGGAGGGGGCGCGGCGGACCAAGCCGGCGCTCGTCTGGGAGGGGGAGCCGGGGGACCGGCGGACCTTCACCTACGAGGCGCTCCACGCCGAGGTGGGGCGGGCGGCGAACGCCCTCAAGCGCCTCGGCGTCCGGCGGGGCGACCGGGTGGCGATCTACCTCCCGATGACGCCCGAGGCGGCGGTGGCGATGCTGGCGTGCGCGCGGATCGGGGCGGCGCACTCGGTGGTCTTCGGCGGCTTCTCGGCCGAGAGCTTGCGCGACCGCATCCGCGACGCGGGGGCGAAGGTCCTGATCACGGCCGACGGCGGCTACCGGCGCGGGAGCGTGGTGGCGCTGAAGCGGAGCGCCGACGAGGCGCTGGAGGAACAGGGCGGGTGCCCCACCATCGAGAAGGTGCTGGTGGTCCGCCGCCATGGCGCCGGCGGCGAGACGGTGGGCGGCGCGCGGATGGCGGAGGGGCGCGACGTGTGGTGGCACGAGGCGCTGGCGGCGGAAGGCGCGGAGTGCCCGGCGGAGGAGATGGACGCGGAGGATCTGCTCTACATCCTCTACACCTCCGGGACGACGGGGAAGCCGAAGGGGATCATGCACACCACCGGCGGCTACCTCACCCAGTGCTACGCGACGACGAAGTGGGTGTTCGACCTCAAGGAGGACGACGTCTACTGGTGCACGGCGGACGTGGGGTGGGTGACGGGGCACTCGTACATCGTCTACGGGCCGCTGGCGAACGGGGCCACGGTGGTCATGTACGAGGGGGCGCCCGACTTCCCCGACCGGGCGCGCTTCTGGAAGACGATCGAGGACTACCGGGTGACGATCTTCTACACGGCGCCGACGGCGATCCGCGCCTTCATGAAGTGGGGGACGGAGCACCCGGAGAAGCACGACCTCTCGTCGCTCCGCCTCCTGGGGACGGTGGGCGAGCCGATCAACCCCGAGGCGTGGGTGTGGTACCACGCGCACATCGGCGGGGGGCGGTGCCCGATCGTGGACACCTGGTGGCAGACGGAGACGGGGGCGATCCTGATCTCGCCGCTCCCGGGGGTGACGACGACGGTGCCGGGGTCGGCGACGACGCCCTTCCCCGGCATCCGCGCCGACATCCTGACGCTGGAGGGGAAGCGGGTGGAGGTGGGCGGCGGCTTCCTCGCCATCCGCCGCCCCTGGCCGGCGATGCTCCGGGGGATCTGGGGCGATCCGAAGCGCTTCGTGGAGACGTACTGGAGCAGGTGGGAGGGGCGCACCGTCGGCGAGGGCGGCGACGCGCAGCCGGGGGAGAGCGTCTACTTCCCCGGCGACGGGGCCAAGCGCGACGAGCGGGGGTACTTCTGGGTGATCGGGCGGATCGACGACGTCCTGAACGTGGCCGGGCACCGGATCGGGACGATGGAGGTGGAGTCGGCGCTGGTCGACCACCCGGCGGTGGCGGAGGCCGCGGTGGTGGGGAAGGCGCACGAGCTCAAGGGGCAGGCGGTGGCGGCGTTCGTCACCCTCAAGGAGGGGCACGAGGCCACCGACGCGCTCAAGCGCGAGATCGGCGAGCACGTGGTGCGGAAGATCGGCGCCATCGCCCGCCCCGACGACATCCTCTTCGCGGCCGACCTCCCCAAGACGCGCTCGGGGAAGATCATGCGGCGGCTCCTCAAGGACATCGCCGAGGGGCGGGCGCTGGGCGACACGACGACGCTGGCCGACCCGTCGGTGGTGTCGAAGCTCAAGGGGGAGTACGAGGCGCGCGAGGGATAGCGCCGGTTCGGGGCGGGGATCGCGAGGGTCTCACGCAGAGGCAGCAGGGAGAGCGGAGAACGGCACATCGTTCTCTGCTTCCCCTGCTGTCTCTGCGTGAGGTCGTCTTTTACTTCCTGGTCTCACACAGAGGACTCAGAGGACAGAGAGGGGTTCTCCATGTTTCCGCGCCTCTGGACTGCGTGAGACCTTCTTGGATTTCTACCCCGCCGGCTCTTCGGTGGCGGCGGCGAGGTCGAGGAGGGGGTCTTCGAGCTGGTAGTGGCGGAGGGGGGCGGGGACGGAGCCGATGTCGACCTTCTCGAGGAGGTGGAGCTGGAAGTCGTCGGGGTCCTTCTTCGCGAGCGCGAAGGTCCATTCGCGCGTCACCCACCGCGACCGCCCGGCGTTGGGCGACCAGAAGAGGAGGAACTCGTCGGCTTCCAGGATGGCCTCCTCCAGCTGCGGCTTCCACCGGCGCCCCATGCGGAGGTTGAGGCGGTCGACGAAGAAGTCGTCGCGCGTGTACGTCCGCAGGGTGGCGACGCGGCCGTAGACCTCCTTCTGGTCCTTCCGCGCGTACGAGACGAAGGCGCGGCGGGGGGCCCGGGCCTCGGCGACCGCCCTTCCCGGCTGGAGCGTGGCGGTCTCCGCCACCTCCAGCGAGAGGACCAGCCGGCCGACGCGGATGCCGCCGATGAAGAGCTCGAAGCGCAGGACGGTGCGGCGCGCGGGGGCGTCGGCGGGGACCTCGACGTCGAACTCGACGTGGCGGTACTTCCCGTCCCAGGTGAAGGCCAGCTCGGACTCGGCCACGCGGAGCCCGGGCGCGGTGAGGCGGACGGTGACCGGCGCCCCCGGCTTCCACCCTGGCTCGGCGGGGGTCCCCATCTGCACCTCGCCGGGCGCGGCGTCGCGCTCCAGGAGGGCGGCGGCCTTCGCCTCGTACGCCCGCACGTAGGCGGCGAGCTCGGCCTGGAACCAGTCGCCCGGGCGCACCGACCTGGGCGCGGCGGCGCCCAGGTAGACGGGCGCGGGCGCGACCTCCCCCGCCGCGTACGCCTCGGGCTCCGGAGCGCGGGCCGGCGGAGCGGACGGCGCCGGGGCGGGCGCGGGCGGTGCCGCTTCGGGTGGGGGAGGGGGAGGCGGCGCGGACCGGCGGAGGCGGTTCCGGGAGAGTCCGGCCCCCCCCGTCTGCATCTTCTTCTTCCGGGGAGCCCGCGGAGCGGCACCGCGCTCGGGGACGTCCACCCCCCATGCATGCGCCTCCCGCAGTATGGCTTCGATCTCGGCCTCGGAGGGCCGGATCGGCCTCGCACTCTCCGGGATGAGCGGCGGCGCGGCGTCCGCGCGGGACCTGGACCGCTCCCACAGCCATTCGGCGACGGCCGCGCGGAACTCCCCGTCCGACACGAGGCGCTCGGTGTGCGGCGACGGCGGGAGGGTGCGCGCCGCGAGGAGCGCCAGCTGGTCTCGCGTGACCCCGCTCGCCGCGACCGTCTTCAGCCGGAGCTGGACGAGGAGCGCGCGCAGCCAGCTCGCGAGGCCGCGGGTGGCTGGCTCACCGTCGCGCTCGCGGACCCAGGCGACGAGCGCGTCCGTGTCGGGTAAGTGAGGGGACATGGGTAGTCGGGGGTGTGGCGAGGACCGGACGGAGAATCGAGGCGCCGGGCGCGCCGACGGCGCCTGAAAACGTATGATAGCCACGCGCGGCGTGGGCGGGCAATCGCCTCGGCGCGGAGGCGGTTGACATGCGCGCGTCGCTTGCTTATCTCTCGAAAGCAGCGGGAGGACGAGGGCACATGGCCTCTCCTCCCGCTCGTCGTTTCCGCCGTTCCGCGCTGTTCCCCCTCCCACCGCAGGTCCCGGCCATGTCCGACCCGAACCGCCCCCCCGCGCCCCCGCCCGACGGCGGGATCACCGTCTCGAACCCGGCCACCCGCGTGGCGCGCGGGCCCCAGGCCGACGCGCAGCGCATCGCCTTCCCCGCCCCCGTCTTCCGCGAGCTCGCCGCCGACGCCGCCTCCCCCGCGGACGGCGCGGCGGCGGACGGGGCGCCCGGGCGGCGGCGGGTGGCGGTGCTGGTGTGCCACGGGATGGGCCAGCAGGTGCCGTTCGAGAACATCGACCTGATCGCGGGCGCGCTGGAGAAGGCCGACCGCGAGAGGCGGGAGCCGGCGAAGGACGGGAACGAGCGGCCCCGCGTCCGCTTCGCGCGGCTGGGGAAGCAGTGGCTCCCCCGCGCCGAGGTGGCGCTGGACGCGGGCGAGCGCCCCACCGACGTGCACGTCTACGAGGCGTACTGGGCGCCGCTGACCGAGGGGCGGGTGAGCGCGCTCGACGTCACCCGCTTCCTCCTCTCGGCGGGGTTCCGGGGGCTGCGCTACGCGCTCCGCGGGCGCTTCGACCGGTGGATCTTCGGCGGGCCGAAGGAGTTCCGCCTCCCGACGGGGAGCCTGTCGGCGCTGATCGCGGCCTTCGTCGTGGTCGTCTCGGCGCTGGTGCTGTACGCGGCGCTGGGGACGCTGGCCGCGCTCAAGCTCCTGGGGCTCTTCGTGGCCGACGGGGTGATCGCCGGCGAGGCCCAGCGGCTCTCGGCGGCGCTGGGGACGGGGCTCCTCCGCTCGCCGCTCCTGGTGTCGCTCCTCCTCCCCCCGATGGCGGCGGTGATCTGGGCCGGGCGCGTCCTGGGCCGCGCCCTCCCCGGCGCGAAGCCGGCGGCGCGCGAGGGGGTGGGGACGGGGCTCGCCGCGCTCGGGGCGCTGGCGCTCGGCGTCGCGGCGCTGGCGGCCGGCGGGCCCGCGGCGGAGCGGATGCGCGCGCTGATGGACATCGTCCTCCCCGGCGCGGTGGACCGGTTCGGGCTCCTCTGGACGGGACTCGGCGCCGTGGCGCTCGCGGCCGCCGCCGTGCTGGCGCTCTCCCTCCCCCTCGCCCTCCTCTGCCGGAAGGCCTCCGAGAAGCCGTGGGTGAGCGGCCTCTCGGTCGCGGGGGCGATCCTCGTCGGGGCGTGGCTCGTGGACGCGGCGCTCGGCCTGGTGACGGGCGCGGCGGCGGCCATCCGCGGCCCCGGCGCGCCGGACGACCCGTCGATCGCGCTGGGGCGGCCGCTCTTCTTCGTCTTCGTCGCCAGCGCGGCGTACCTCTGCTGGGTCCTGCGGGGACTGTACATCCAGTACCTGGGCGACGTGGCGGTCTACCTCTCGTCGTACACCCTCAACGCCTTCCACGAGCTGCGCGGGCGGATCCGCCAGACGGGGACGGAGGTGGGGTGCGCGGTCTACGGCGCGCGGAACGAGACGGACACCGGGTGGGAGTACGAGGAGGTGCTGGTGGCCGGGCACTCGCTGGGGTCGGTGGTGGCGTACGACACCCTCAACGAGCTCCTGAACGAGGAGCGGCGCGGGGGCGAGTTCCCGGTGGAGGCGCGGACGCGGGCGCTGGTGACCTTCGGGTCGCCGCTCGACAAGTCGGCCTTCATCTTCCGCACGCAGAAGGAGGACGCGCGCTACCGCGAGGCGCTCGCCGCCGCCGTCCAGCCGCTGATCGAGCCCGTGACCGCCGACGGCGCCCCCGCCAGCCAGGGGCGCACCATCCCCTGGCGCAACATCCATTCGCCCTTCGACCCGATCTCGGGGCCGGTCAACTACTACGACCCGCCGGACGGGTCGCCCCTCCCGGAGCACCACGAGATCGTCGACAACCAGCCCGACCGGCGGGCGTGCGTCTTCGGGGCGGCGCACGTGTCGTACTGGGAGAACCCCCTCCTGGTCGACTGGCTCCACGCGCAGCTGACGACCGCGCGGAAGC
>DATACF010000847.1:0-5677 GCA_036259235.1 Longimicrobium sp.
AGCAGCACGGGCTGGTGCGGGCGTCGCGCGGGGGGCGGGGCGGGCAGGCGGTGCGGCTCCGGCTCCTGGCGACCCCGCAGCGGATCTCGGAGGAGCTGGCCGGGCGCGAGGCGGAGCTGGGCTTCCTCCGTTCTCTCTGGAAGGTGGGCGGGGGGAAGGCGGTCTACCGCGGGGCCGAGGTGGAGTGGCGCGACCTGGCCCGCGCGGCGGGGGGGCTGCAGGAGGCGTCGCACCTCCTCGACCGGCTGGCGAAGGGGAGCTTCCTGGAGTGGCAGACCTCCAGCGGTGAGGGGATCTGGGTCCTCGACCGCGACACCCCTCCCTCGCGCCTCCCGGTCGACTGGCGGGCGGTCCAGGAAAAGAAGGAGCGCGACCTCCGCAAGCTGCAGAAGATGCAGATCTACGCCTACACCAAGGAGTGCCGGCGCGGCTTCGTCCTCCAGTACTTCGGCGACGCGGCGGCGATGGACTTCTGCGGGGCGTGCGACAACTGCCTCCGCGAAGGCGGCGGCGGGCTGGCCGAGCGCTTCGGGATCCGCCTCGACGAGCCCGCCCCGCCGCGGGAGCCGGGCGAGCGGCGCGAGCGGATGTCGAAGGAGGAGAAGCGGGCGCGGCGCTCGGCCCGGCGCGAGGGGTTCGAGCTGGCCCCCGACGGGACGTGGACGGAGGCGCCTCCCGACCAGCGCCTCCGCGAGCGGCTCCGGCAGCTCCGGCGGGCGCTGTCGACCAAGCACGGCGTCCCCGCCTTCTCCGTCTTCTCCAACCGGGTGATGGACGACATCGCCCGCGCGGCGCCGACGAGCCCCGAGGCGCTCCTCGAGGTCGACGGCGTGGGGCCGAAGATGCTGGAGCGGTACGGCGAGGCGATGCTCGCGGTCCTCCGCGAGAACGCGGGCGACGGCCCGGCGGAGGGCGCGCCTCCGTCTCCTCCCCGCGCTCGCACGGAGGAGAGCGGGTCGCGCTCGCTGGACGACGTCCCCGCGCCCACGCCGGAGGAGTCGGCGCTGTACGGGAAGCTCAAGGCGCTCCGCAACGCGCTGGCGCGGGAGGCCAGCCTCCCCGCGTACTGCGTCTTCCGCGACAACACGCTGATCGAGATGGCGCGCCGCCGCCCCACGTCGAAGGTCGAGCTCAACCGCCTCCCCGGCGTCGGCCCGGCCAAGGTGGAGAAGTACGGCGCCGCGTTCCTGGAGGCGATCCGGGAGGGGTAAGGAAAAGCATAGGTCTCACGCAGAGCAGCAGAGTTAGCAGAGAACCCCCTCTGCTGTCTTTGCTGCCTCTGCTGCCTCTGCGTTGAGACATGCTTTTCCGGCCCTGGCTCTCACAGGGGGCACAGGGGACGCGGAGGAGGATCGGCGCGGACCGAAGTCCCTCCGTGCTCCCTGTGTCCCCTGTGAGAGATTCAGCGGGAGCCGGTCTCGCGAGCGGAAGGTGGAGGAAATGCGGCCGATCCCCGTTCACGCCGTCTCCGTTCGCGCGGACAGCGCCCCGGACGGGCACCCGGCGGCACGAAGCGTGTATTCGGGCGCACCGCGGGCCCCCCGGGGCTCCTTTCCGATTCCGGCGCCCCCGCGTAGATTCCCGCGTTTGCCGACGAGCCACGGGACGCCGCCCGTCCCCGACGATAGAGCGACATGGACCGGTATTTCGACGAGAGCCACCTGATGATCCGCGACATGGTGCGCGATTTCGCCGAGAACGAGATCGCCCCCGTGGCCGCGGAGCTCGACCAGTCGTCCGAGTTCCCGTGGGAGAACGTCCGCAAGATGGGGGAGCTGGGGCTCCTGGGGGTCCCCTGGTCCGAGGAGCTGGGCGGGGCGGGGATGGACGGGATCGCCTACATGATCACCATCCACGAGCTCGCCAAGGTCGACGCCAGCCACGCCATCACCGTCTCGGCCCACACCACGCTCGGGACCTCGCCGATCGTCAACTTCGGCACCGACGTGCAGAAGGAGCGCTTCGTCCCCTTCCTGGCCTCGGGGCGGGTCCTGGGCGGCTTCGGCCTCACCGAGCCCGGCGCGGGCTCCGACGCGGGCGGGACGCAGACGACGGCCGTCAGGGTCGACGGCGGATGGGTGCTGAACGGGAGCAAGATCTTCATCACCCACGCCGGCGTGGGCGAGGTCTTCGTGGTCACCGCGCAGACCGACCGGGAGAAGGGGACCAAGGGGATCACCTCCTTCATCGTCGCCAAGCCCACCGTCGACCTCGACCGGGCGCGCGAGGTGGGCGTCGGCCACGCCGAAGAGCTCTCCTTCACCGAGGGCGTGCGGGCGGGGAAGAAGGAGGACAAGATGGGGTGGCGCGCCTCCGACACCCGCGAGCTGGTGCTGGAGGACGCCTTCGTCCCCGACGAGAACGTCCTGGGCGAGGTCGGGATGGGCTTCGTCAACTTCATGAAGACCCTCGACGCCGGCCGGATCGGGATCGGCGCGCTCTCGCTGGGGATCGCGGAAGGGGCGTACGAGCAGGCGCTCAGGTACGCCACCGAGCGCCGCCAGTTCGGGAAGCCGATCGCCGACTTCCAGGGGATCCAGTTCATGCTGGCCGACATGGCCACCGAGATCGAGGCCGCCAAGCACCTGGTCTACCACGCCGCCTGGCTCAAGGAGCAGGGGCGGCCGTACTCCAAGGAGGCCTCCATGGCGAAGCTCTTCGCCAGCGAGGTGGCCATGCGCGTGACGACCAAGGCCGTGCAGGTCCACGGCGGCTACGGCTACACCAAGGAATACCCGGTGGAGCGCATGATGCGCGACGCCAAGATCTGCGAGATCGGGGAGGGGACCAGCGAGATCCAGCGGATGGTGATCGCCCGCAACCTCCTCCGCGAGCTCGATTCGTGATACTCCAGCCCCCCGTCTTCCGACGGGCGGCGCACCGAGGCTGCAGCATGGTTTCTCTCCTCCCCGGCGGGGGGCGCTCCGGCGCTCCCCGTGCCCGGGCATTTCCCGTACGGGGCCTCGCCCCGCCCCTCCGCACTCCGGAGGTGGCGTGAAGCGCGAGATCCTCATGAACACCACCGCCCGCGAGACGCGCGTCGCCATCCTCGAGGACGACCTCCTGGTCGAGCTCATGGTCGACCGCCCCGACGCCACGCGGATGGTGGGCGACATCTACAAGGGGCGCGTCGAGGCCGTCCTCCCGGGGATCCAGGCCGCCTTCGTCGACATCGGCACCGACAAGGCCGCCTTCCTCCACGTCTCCGACGTCGCCCTGGAGGACGACGACGAGGAGGACGACGACGGCGCGCCCCCCGACGACGATCCGCCCGCGGCCGCGGCCGACGGGAACGGCGGGGGGCAGCGCGGCCGGCGCTACCCGCCGATCCAGGACATCGTCAAGAAGGGGCAGGACCTCCTGGTCCAGGTCTCCAAGGAGCCGATCGGCACCAAGGGGCCCCGCGTCACCGCCCACATCTCCCTCCCCGGGCGCTTCCTGGTCTACATGCCCGGGAGCGACCACGTCGGCGTCTCGCGCAAGATCGAGGACCGCGAGGAGCGGGCGCGCCTCCGCACCCTGGCGCGCGAGGCCCTCCCGGCGAAGTCGGGCGGGGTGATCGTCCGCACCGTGGGCGAGGAGCTCACCCGCGAGACCTTCGAGCGCGAGCTCAAGGCGCTCACCTCGCTCTGGAAGCAGGTCCAGAAGAAGGCCGGCCGCTCGCGCGCCCCCGCCGCGGTGCACCGCGAGGCCAAGCTGGTCGCCGGGATCATCCGCGACCTCTTCTCCCAGAAGGTCGACTCGCTGATCGTCGACGACCCGCAGGTCTTCGCCGACGTCAAGGCGTACCTCGAGCAGGTCGACCCCTCGCTGATCGAGCGGGTGCGCCTCTACGCCGAGCCGAAGCCCCTCTTCGACGCCTACGACATCGAGAGCGAGATCCGCGACGCCTTCCAGCGGCGGGTCAACCTCCCCTCGGGCGGCTACATCATCGTCGAGCCCACCGAGGCGCTGGTCTCCATCGACGTCAACACGGGGCGCTACACGGGGAAGAAGGACCCCGAGAAGACGATCCTCAAGACCAACCTCGACGCGGCGCGCGAGATCGCCCGGCAGCTGCGGCTGCGCGACGTGGGCGGGATCATCGTCTGCGACTTCATCGACATGGAGTCGAAGCAGAACCGCGAGAAGGTCCTCCAGGAGCTCCGCCAGCACCTCGCGCGCGACCGGGCCCGCACCAAGGCCTTCCAGGTCTCGGAACTGGGGCTGATCGAGATGACGCGCCAGCGGGTGCGCCCCTCGCTCTACCACACCCAGACCGCCGCCTGCCCCACCTGCGGCGGCACCGGGCGGATCTTCACCCCCGAGACGGTCGTCCGCCGGATGGAGCGGGCGCTCCGCCGCGCCGCCGCCGACGGGAAGGAGAAGCAGCTCCAGGTGCGCGTCCACCCCGAGGTGGCCCTCTACGTCCTGGAGGAGGAGCCGGCGTTCGTGCGGGGGCTGGAGAAGGCGCTGGGACTCAAGCTGGGCCTCCGCGACGACCCCCTGATCCAGCAGGACGACTTCCGGCTGATCGCGGCCGGGAGCCAGCAGGACGTGTCGGGGAAGTTCAACCTCGGGTAAGTACGGAGTACGGGAGCACGGAGCACGGGAGCCCGCCGGCACGGCCGGGGGGGCTCCCGTTTTTCGCGGAAGTGTTGTATCTTTCAGGCTCGCAACCAGATAGCCCTCCTGGGAGGGCAGACGCGCACCCTTCACCGCCGGGGCGGACGGCCCCGGGGCGGGCAGGCGTGGCGCGGGGCCGGGCGCCTTGACACCGTCGGGGTTTCTGGCGATATTCCGCGTCTTGTTTGTTTTCGGGCCCTACGTCCGTCCGTGTAACGGGAGTTCACAGAAACCATGTACGCCATCATCCGAACCGGCGGCCGTCAGTTCCGGGCCGAGCCGGGGAAGACGCTTCGCATTCCGTCGCTCGACATCGAGCCGGGCCAGGAGGTCCGCTTCGAGGACGTCCTCCTGGGGGCCGACGGCGACTCCATCAAGATCGGGGCGCCCGTGGTTTCCGGCGCGGCCGTGACCGGCGAGGTGGTCCGCCACGGCCGGGGCGAGAAGATCATCATCTTCAAGCACAAGCGCCGCAAGAACTACCGCCGGAAGCAGGGGCACCGGCAGGGCTTCACCGAGGTGCGCGTCAGCGACATCCGCCTCGGCTAACAGGAGGGTAACCGAATGGCTCACAAGAAGGGCGGCGGCTCGACCCGCAACGGCCGCGACTCGAACGCCCAGCGCCTGGGCGTCAAGAAGTTCGGCGGCCAGCCGGTGCTCGCCGGCAACATCCTCGTCCGCCAGCGCGGGACCAAGTTCCACGCCGGCGAGAATGTCCAGCGCGCCAACGACGACACGCTCTTCGCGCTCGTCGACGGGATCGTGCAGTTCGGCCGCAAGGACAAGAAGCGCAAAAAGGTCTCCGTGATCCCGCTCGAGGCCCTCGAGGCCGGCGCGGGGGTCGAGGAGACGGCCGAGGTCGCCGCCGACTGACGCTCTGGTGCCTCGGGCTCGTCCCGGGGCGCTCGTTGCGCACGACAGGCTGAAGACCGCCCTGGCGATATCGTTCGCCGGGGCGGTCTTCGTGCGTCCGCTGGCCGGGGCTCGTCGCGTTTCCTCCGCTCTGGTGCCGCTCCGGAGCCCGCCGGACGATACCCCTGTCCGGCGGTCTCCTCCGCGGGGGCGGTGAGCC
>DATACF010000848.1:0-5634 GCA_036259235.1 Longimicrobium sp.
AGGAGCTGCGCGTACCGCCGCTCCCACGGGTCGTCCTGCGCCGCCGCCCGCAGGCTCTCGCGGAGCCTCGCCGTCCCCAGCCGCTCGGAGACGGCGTAGAACGCCCTGGCGGTCCGCAGCTCCTGGGCTTCCGCCCCCCGCGCCACGTGGACGATCTCCAGGAGCTGGGGGAGGAAGCGGAGCGTGATCAGCCGCTCGGCCAGCGTCTTCTCCACCCCCAGGTCGCCCAGCTCGCCCAGCCGCTGGAGGAAGAGGGTGCGGTCCTCCCCCGCCACCACCTTCGCGAAGGAGCCGCGCAGCGCCGCGAGGCCGGCGCGCGCCTCCTCGATCAGCGCCCCCGTGTCGGCCCCGGCGGGGACGTTGGCGAGGAGCCAGTGGGTGGTGTGCTCCAGCACCCGGGCGAGCCCCGCCAGCCAGCGGTAGACGACCTCGCTCTTGAAGCGGGTCCCCTCGACCCCCTCCAGGTCGCGGCGGATCTCCGGCGCCCCCGCGATCCGGGAGGCCACCAGCCAGGCGCGGACCACGTCGGCGATCTCCCGCCCCGCGTCGCGGGCGACGCGGTGGAGGAACGAGGCCCCCATCAGGTTCACCAGGTCGTTGACCAGCTCGGTGGTCACGATCTCGCGCCGGAGCTGGTGCTCGGCCAGCCGCGTCTGTCCCGCCGCCTCCACCGCCGCGGCGGGGAAGTACTCCACCAGGTACGGGCGCGTCGCCGCGTCGTCGGGGAGCCTCGAGGCCAGGAGGTGGCCCTTGGCGTAGAGCTTGGCGTGCGCCAGGAGGACGGCGAGCGTCGGCCGGGTGAGCCCCCGCCGCGCCGCCGCCCGCTCGCGGATCTCGTCGGGCGAGGGGACCCCCTCGGCCGCGCGGTCGAGGCGGCGGTCCTTCTCCAGCGCCGCGATCAGCGCCGTGAAGTCGTCCAGCGCCTCGCGCGAGCGCACCTCGTCGAGCGAGACGGCCAGCGACTGGCCGATGTTGTTCTTCAGCACCAGCCGCGACACCTCGTCGGTCATCGAGGCCAGGAGCGCGTTCCGCCCCTCCACGGTGAGGTCGCCGTCGCGGACGACCCGGTTGAGGAGGATCTTGAGGTTGACCTCGTGGTCCGACATGTCGACGCCCGCCGAGTTGTCGAGCGCGTCGGTGTTGATCCGCCCCCCGGCCAGCGCGAAGGCGATCCGGGCCCGCTGGGTGAAGCCCAGGTTCCCGCCCTCGCCGACGACCTTGCAGCGGAGCTCGTCGGCGTTGACGCGGACGGGGTCGTTGGTGGTGTCGCCCACCTCGGCGTGGGTCTCCTCGCGGTCCTTGACGTAGGTCCCGATCCCGCCGTTCCACAGCAGCTCCACCGGCGCCTTCAGCACCGCCCGCACCAGCCCCTCGCCGTCGAGCTTCGCCGCGTCGTCCCCCAGCCCCAGCGCCCGCCGGGCCTCGGGGGTCAGCTCCACCTCCTTGGAGGCGCGCGGCACCAGCATGGCGCCCGGCGAGAGGACCGCCGGATCGTAGTCGGCCCAGGAGGAGCGGGGGAGGTCGAACATCCGCTTCCGCTCCGCCCAGCTCCGCGCCGGGTCGGGATCGGGGTCGATGAAGACGTGGCGGTGGTCGAAGGCCGCGATCAGGCGGATCTGCTTCGAGAGGAGCATCCCGTTCCCGAAGACGTCGCCGCTCATGTCGCCGACCCCGGCGACGGTGAAGGGCGTGGTCTGGATGTCCTTCCCCGTCTCGCGGAAGTGGCGCTTGACGCACTCCCACCCGCCGCGGGCGGTGATCCCCTCCTCCTTGTGGTCGTAGCCGTTGCTCCCGCCGCTGGCGAAGGCGTCGCCCAGCCAGAACCCGTACTCGGCCGCCACCGCGTTGGCCGTGTCGGAGAGGTGCGCCGTCCCCTTGTCGGCCGCCACCACCAGGTACGGGTCGTCGCCGTCGTGGCGGACGACGTCGGGCGGGGGGACGACCTTCCCGTCGACGATGTTGTCGGTGAGGTCGAGGAGGCCCCGCATCAGCGTCCGGTACTGCTCGGCCGCCTCGGCCATCTGCGCGTCGCGCTCGGGGGGGTTCCGCTTGGTGATGAAGCCGCCCTTGGACCCCGAGGGGACGATGGTGGCGTTCTTGACGACCTGCGTCAGCACCAGCCCCAGGACCTCGGTGCGGAAGTCGTCGTGGCGGTCCGACCAGCGGATCCCGCCGCGCGCCACCGCCGCCCCGCGGAGGTGGATCCCTTCCATCCGCGACGAGTGGACGTAGACCTCGTAGAGGAGCCGCCCCCGCTTGAGCTCCTCCACGTCGGCGCAGCGCACCTTGATGGCGATGTACGGCACCCCGCCGCTCCGCCCCGTGGGGTCGGCCCCCCCGTGGCGGAAGTAGTTGGTGCGGACGGTGCCCTCGATCAGGTTCATCAGCCGGCGGAGCGCCCGGTCGTCGGGGAGCGACTGCACCCCCTCCAGCGCCCGGAGGAGCTCGCCGTGGAGCGCCTCCAGCTCGGCCTTCGGAACTTTACGCCCCGGCGCGAAGCGGAGGTGGAAGAGGTCGATCAGGAGCTTCGCGACCCCCGGGTACGTCAGGAGCGCCCGCACGGGGGTCAGCCGCGACGGCACCGCGCCGATCTGCGAGGCGTAGTTGGCGTAGGTGCGCAGCACGTCCACCTCGCGCCAGCGCAGTCCCGCCACCAGCGTCAGCGCCGCGTACGGGTCGCGCTGCGCGTCGCCGGCGCGGGAGGCCAGGAGGCTCTCCGAGAGGGCGGACGACGCCTCGGCGGGGATCGGGGCGCCGTCGCGGGTGAGGACGTAGAAGGAGTAGACCATCAGCCCCGCCTCGCCCCCGGCCCCCACCTCGAAGGTGTCGACCTCGAGGACGCGGACCGCGTGGTCCTCCAGGATCGGCATGAAGTCGGAGAGGACGAGGCGCTCGTCGCGGAGGTAGAGGCGGAGCACGGTGGCCCCCTGCGGGACGGGCTCCCCCTCGGTGGGCTGCCGGAGCTGGAGGGCCACCCGCTCGCCCCGCTTCTCCATCGTCTCCAGGTGGATGACGTCGTGGAGGGCGGCCTGGGGGATGGTCGCCGCGCGGTAGTCGGCCCCGAACGCCGCCCCGTAGTGGCGGGCCAGCCGCCGCGCCTCGACGGGGTCCATCACCTCGGCCAGCGCCTCCTCCAGCCGGTCCTCCCAGCTGCGGAGGAGGAGCGAGACCGCGTCCTCCATCTCCCGCTCCAGCGCGGCGGGGTCGCCGGCCGGCTGCGGGGCGGTGACGTAGAAGTGGAGGCGCGCCTGCTCGCCCGCCGACATCACCGGGTGGTGGTCGCGCACCTTCCCGCCCAGGCGCCGCTCCAGGAGCTCCGCCGTCTCGCGGCGGAGGCCGTCGGAGAAGCGGCCGCGGGGGAGGATCACCATCACCGCCGTCTCGGCGCGCTGCGCGTCGGGGCGGACGACGACCCGCACCTCGTCGCTGAAGAGGTGGGCCAGCACCGCCTCCACCTCGCGCCGCAGCTCGCCGGGGAGCGCCTGGAAGAGCTCCTCCTTGGGCATCGACTGGAGGATCGTGACGATCTCCTTGTAGTCGTGCGACCCCGGCCGCGCCCCGCTCTCGGCGAGGATGCGGCGGATCTTGTCGCGGAGGATGGGGATCTCGGAGGGGTCGTGGACGTACGCCTTCGAAGAGAAGAGCCCCAGGAAGCGCCACTCGCCCACCGCGTTCCCCGCGTCGTCGAGCTTCTTGACCCCCACGTAGTCCATCCGCGCCCGGCGGTGCACCGTCGACTCGCGGTTGGCCTTGCTCACCAGGAGGAGTGGGCCGCCGAAGACCCGCTCGCGGAAGGTGGGCGGGAGCTCCGAGACCGGCTTCGGCGTGGCGTACGACGACCGGCCCTCCTCGGCCAGGATCCCCAGCCCCGACCCCGGCGTCACGGCGACGGCGGCCGTCTCGCCCGTGCCCACGAAGTCGTAGGCGCGGTGGCCCAGGAAGACGAAGTTCCCGTCGCGGAGCCAGCGGAGGAAGGCGGCGTACTCGGTGGCGGACCCGGCGCGGTCGGGGAAGCGGCGGGCGTACCCCTCCACCTCGGCGGTGACGCGGTCGACCTGCGCCACCATCGCCTCGAAGTCGCGGGTGGCCTCCACCACGTCCGAGAGCGAGCGCTCCACCTCGGCGCGGAGGCGCTCGGCCTCCTCGGGGCGGGCCACGTGGGGGATCTCGCAGTGGGAGAGCGCCTCCAGGTTGTCGCCCGTGGCCGCGTCGCCGACCGCCGTGATCCGCCCCTCCGCGTCGCGGTCGACGCGGAGGACGGGGTAGATGTAGTGGAGGATCGGGACGTTCTCCGCGTTCAGGAACTCGCGGATGGTGTCGACGATGAACGGCCGGTCGCCCACCTCGGTGCGGAGCACCGTCACCGGGGCCTTCCACCCCTCATCGCGGGGGTCGGCCAGCTCCACGTTCACCTGCTCGGGGCGGGCGCGGAGGAGGAACTCCCAGTCGCCGATCGTCATGGCGGCGAGCTCCTCGAGCGAGCGCTCTTCCTGGAGCTGGCGGGGGACGCGGGCGAAGTAGATGCGGGCGAAGTCGCACAGCGGGGCGGCGTCGGGGCGGCCCAGCGTGCCCAGGTGTCGGCAGAGCTCGTCCACGGTCACGGCCGGGCGCGCCGCGGGCGGAGGCGTCGTCGTGCTCATTCAGCGGTGCGGGATCTCGGGTGTCCTTCCGGGTGCGTCGAGTCGGGCGGGCAATGTAATGGGTCGTTTCGCGTTTGGCACCCTTGGGGGGGGTTCGTCCGGTGCCGCAACGGCTTACGGCAACGGCGGATCTGGACGTGTCCCTCCGCTGCGCGCCGGGCCGGGCTGCGGGCGCCGTAGGAAACGATACCACCGTTTCCAACGGCGCGGAGCCCCTGGCGGACTCCACGCATTCCTCCGCTCCGTCGCTTGCTCGCCGTCTCCTTCGCATTCCCCCCCCGCCAGGGTCTCCGCCCTTCGGGCCCGCATCCCTCACGCAACTTCGCGAGGGGTGGGGCGGCGGCGCCTCATGCGGGCGCCGATGCACCCGATCTCCAGCCGGCGCGAGCGGGGGCGCGGCTCCTTGCGCGTAGCATAAACATCAAACCGGATGCGACTTACGCGCATCGCGGCGGGGTCGTCGCGAGGCGGTGAATCGGGGCACGCTTCGTGAACCCCTTGTCCGGTTCGGCGCCGGAACCGGGACATCCATGTCCCGGCGCACACTCCGGGGCCGAGCGCTTCCCCAGGCCAGGCGGTACCGGCCATGCAGTGGACACAGATCGCCCTCCAGGCCAGCCGCGCCGCCGATCCGGCGGGCGCGCTGCGCGCCCTCTCCGCCGCCCTCCGTGCGGAGGCCCCCCTCCACGGCGCCGCCTGGGTCGAGTGCGACCCGCCGGCCGTCCGCGCCCGCGACGGCGACGCGGCCTTCGAGCTCTCGCCGGAGCTCTGCGAGGTGGCCGCCCACGCGCGCCACGCCGAGCTCTACCCCGCCGGGACGCTCAGCCGCGAGCTCGCCGCCGCCTTCCCCGGCGCCGAGATCCTCCTCGTCCCCGCCCGCCACGAGGGGAGCGGGGGCGCCCTCCTCCTGGCCGCCCCCGCGGGCGCCTTCGGCGACGACCCGGCCCCCTGGCGCCTCCTGGGCGAGACGGTGGCCGGCGTCGCCGCGCGCCCC
>DATACF010000849.1:0-10850 GCA_036259235.1 Longimicrobium sp.
CCCCCCGCCCCGGTGCCAGCGCACTCACGCACTCACGCACTTCCGCACTCGCCGTGTTCATGGCAGCGCGAACACGTACAACGTGCCCCCCTTCTCGGTGTGGCGGGGCAGGTCGCCCATGGCGCCGACGAAGCCGAGCGCGGCCGTCGGGTCTTCGGGCGAGAGGTCGCCGGAGACGACGGCGCCGGACCACCCGCCCACGCCGTCGAAGATGGCGACGTACTGCTTCCCGTCGGGGCCGCGGAAGGTGATGGGCTGGCCGATGATCCCCGAGGCGGTGCGGAACTGCCAGAGGATCTTCCCCGTGGAGGCGTCCACCGCCCTGAACCAGCGGTCCATCGTCCCGTAGAAGACCACGTCGCCCGCCGTGGCCAGGGCGCCGCTCCAGACGGGGAAGCGCTCGCGGATCTTCCACGCGGCGCGTCGGCGGACCGGGTCCCACGCCGTGAACTCGCCGCGGTGGCCGCCGGGGCCCGCGTGCATCGTCACGTTGGCGCCCACGTACGGCGTCCCGGCGATGTAGTTGGCCTCGATGGCTTCGTAGTCCATGCACAGGTTGTTGTGCGGGATGTAGAGGAGGCCGGTGCGGGGCGAGAAGGCCGAGGGCTGCCAGTCCTTGGCCCCCGGCGCGGCGGGGCAGATGTTGCGCACCACCGTCCCCGGCCGCGGGCTCGTCTCGGGGTTGGGGAGGTACCGCCCCGTCTTCAGGTCGACCCCCTTCGACGAGGTGATGTGCGCGAACGGGTCGGCCGAGAGCACCTCGCCCGTGGCCCGGTCCAGCACGTAGATGTACCCGTTCCGCTCCGCGCGGACGAGCGTCCGCCGGAGCCGGCCGTCGATCGGGAGGTCGAGGAGGAGGTTCTCGTTGACGCCGTCGTAGTCGTGGACGTCGTGGGGGCTCCACTGGTAGAACCAGCGCGCCTCGCCGGTGTCGGGGTCGCGGGCGAAGATCCCCGCGGTCCACTTGTTGTCGCCCGGCCGCTGCTCGGGGTTCCAGGGCCCGGGGTTCCCGGTGCCGTAGTAGACGAGGTCGAGCGCGGGGTCGTAGCTGATCCACCCCCACACCGTCCCGCCCCCCTGCCGCCACGCGTCCGGCGGCCACGTCTTCACCCCCAGGTCCGCGCCCCGGTCCTGGGGATAGAAGGGCTTGAAGTTGGGGCCGATCAGCACGTCGGCGTCCGGCCCCGTGCTGTACGCCCGCCAGGCGATCCGCCCCGTGGCGGCGTCGAGCGCGGTGAGCCACCCGCGCACCCCCATCTCGCCGCCGCTGTTGCCGACCAGCACCTTCCCCTTCACCACCAGCGGCGCCATGGT
This sequence comes from Longimicrobium sp., assembly GCA_036259235.1. GTDB lineage: Bacteria > Gemmatimonadota > Gemmatimonadetes > Longimicrobiales > Longimicrobiaceae > Longimicrobium. The sequence continues at coordinate 1,315 of DATACF010000849.1, forward strand.
CATGGTTTCGCCGCGGTTGATGTCGCCGATGCGCACCCGCCACGCTTCCGCGCCGGTGGCGGCGTCGACGGCGACCACCTGGTTGTCGAGGGTGTTGAAGAAGACGCGCCCTTCCGCGTACGCCGCCCCGCGGTTGACCTTGTCGCAGCACGCCACCCCCTGCGCCGCGAGCTGCACCGGCGGCTCGTACTTCCACTTCAGCGGCGCGCCGGGGCGCGTGAGGTCGAGCGCGAAGAGCTGGTTGGGAAAGGGGCTCACCCAGTACATCGTCCCCCCCACCACCAGCGGCGCCCCCTCGTGCCCGTAGACGTTCCCGTCCGAGAAGGTCCAGGCGAGCTTCAGCCGGCCCACGTTCGCCGACGTGATCTCCCGCAGCCCGCTGAAGCGCGTGCTCGCGTAGTCGCGCGCCGCCATCGTCCACTGCCCGTCCTCCGCCACCGCCACCTCCCGCGGCGCCGCGGCGAAGCTCGTCGTCAGCACCGGCCACTCCTCCGGCTCCCTCTTCGCCCCCCGCTCCCCCGACATCCCGCCCCAGTCCACGCACGCCGCCGCCATCGTGAGCGAGACGAGGAGCAGCGCGGCAGAAGTGCGTGAGTGCGTGAGTGCGTGAGTGCGCTCGACACCGCCGACGCACACGCACTCGCGCGCTTCCGCACTCACGCACTCACGCACTTCGGTTTTCATGGAAGCGCGAAGACGTAGAGGGTGCCGCCCCGGCCGGTGGCCGCCGGGAGGTCGCGCATGGCGCCGGTGAAGCCGAGCGCGCTGGTGGAGTCGGCGGGGTTGAGGCGCCCCGCCACGACGGCGCCGGACCACCCGCCCACGCCGGAGAGGACGGCGACGTACTGCTTCCCGTCGGGGCCGCGGTAGGTCACCGGCTGGCCGACGATCCCCGACTCGGTCTTGAACCGCCAGAGGAGGCGGCCGGTGCGCGCGTCGAGCGCCTTGAACCACCCCTCCATCGTCCCGTAGAAGACCACGTCGCCCGCCGTGGCCAGCGCGCCGCTCCAGACGGGGAAGCGCTCGCGGACCTTCCACGCGGGGCGGCGGCGGACCGGGTCCCACGCGGTGAGCTCGCCGCGGTGGCCGCCGGGGCCCGCCTTCATCACCACGTTCATCCCCACGTACGGCGTCCCGGCGATGTAGTTGGCCTCCACGCTCTCCACGTCCATGCACAGGTTGTTGTGGGGGACGTAGAGGAGCCCCGTGCGGGGCGAGAAGGCGGAGGGCTGCCAGTCCTTGGCGCCGGGAGACGCGGGGCAGATGTCGCGCACCACGGTGGCGGTGTGGGGATACTTCTCCATGGCGGGGATGTAGAGCCCGGTCCGGAGGTCGACCCCCTTCGACGAGGTGATGTGCGCGAACGGGTCGGCCGAGAGGACCTGCCCCGTCGCGCGGTCCAGCACGTACATGTACCCGTTGCGCTCGGGGCGGACGAGCACCTTCCGCGTCCGGCCGCCGATGGGGAGATCGAGGAGGACGTTCTCGTTGACGCCGTCGTAGTCGTGGACGTCGTGGGGGCTCCACTGGTAGAACCAGCGCGCCTGCCCCGTGTCGGGGTCGCGGGCGAAGACGCCGGCGGTCCACTTGTTGTCGCCCGGCCGCTGCTCGGGGTTCCAGGGGCCCGGGTTCCCGGTGCCGTGGTAGACCAGGTCGAGCTCGGGGTCGTAGCTGATCCACCCCCACACCGTCCCGCCGCCCACCGTCCAGGCGTTCGCCGGCCACGTCGTCACCCCCAGGTCCTTCCCGCGGTCCTGCGCGTAGAAGGGCCTGAAGCCGGGGCCGATGAGGACGTCTCGGTCCGGCCCCGTGCTGTAGGCGCGCCAGGCGACCTCGCCGCTCCGCCCGTCGAGCGCCGTGAGCCACCCGCGCACCCCCATCTCGCCGCCGCTGTTGCCGACCAGCACCTTCCCCTTCACCACCAGCGGCGCCATGGTCATGGTCTCGCCGCGGTTGATGTCGCCCAGCCGCGTCCGCCAGACCTCCCGCCCCGTCGCGGCGTCGACGGCGACGGTCTGGTTGTCGAGGGTGTTGAAGAAGACCTTCCCGTCCCAGTACGCGGCGCCGCGGTTGACCACGTCGCAGCACGCCACCCCCTGCGCGGCGCGCTGGAGGGGGGGCGCGTAGACCCACTTGAGGGCGCCGTCGGCGGCGAGGTCGAGCGCGAAGAGCTGGTTGGGGAAGGGGCTCACGACGTACATCGTGCTCCCCACCACCAGCGGCGCGGCCTCGTGCCCGCGGCGGACGCCGGTGGAGAAGGTCCACGCCACGCGCAGCCCGCCCACGTTGGCGGCGGTGATCTCGCCCAGGCCGCTGAAGCGGGTGCTCTGGTAGTCCTTGGCGGCGACGTGCCACTCGCCGTCCTCGGGGAGGGCGGCGCGCGAGAGGCCGACGGCGCGCCGCTGCATCAGCGCGCTCGCGGCGGCGTCCGCCTCCGACGCCTCGCCGCGCGAGCACGCGGCCAGCGCGAGCGCGGCGCACCCGAGCCGGACGGCGCGGACGAGTCGTTCTCGCTGCCCTGCTACCCTTCGCGGACGATGTCTGGGCACGAAGTCGGCTGGCCGGGGGATTGGGGGAGCGTCCCGCTCGCGGGGCGTCCATCGGGCTACGGACCGCGAGAACCACGGCCACGCGGAAACGGCGCGGGTGGCGGGGGCGTGCGGTCCGTTCGGCTCGCGAACCGGACGGAGCTTCCATTCACGATCCACTTTTAGCAGCTTTTGTGCCGTACATGGCCCTCGTCTTGCGAAATCGGGGGGTGTGAATCAGGACAGGCGGGGCGCGGATCGACTTGGCTGGCGACGTACTTTGGACGGAGCGCGCGGTGGTGCGCGCGTGGGGCGCGCCGCGCCGGCGCGTGTCCGCTTTTCCGCCGCACACCGGAAGGGGTGGCACGGCATGAGGTTACGCGCGGGGGTGGCGGCGGCGCTGCTGGCGCTGGCGGGGTGCGGCGACGAGGACCGGACGCAGACCGACTACACGGCGAGCATCGACAAGGCCTCCACCTCGGCCGACGACACCGCCGCGACGGTCGCGCCCGCCATCCCGCTCTCCGACACCCTCCCGCGGAAGGCGCCCCCGCAGGACACCTTCGCGCTGGCGCTGGCGCCGGTGGGGAGCGCGCGGTCGCGGGGCGGGGGCCGGGTGGCGGCGGCGGGGAAGGCGACGTCCATCTCCGTCGCGCTCACGGGGGCGGTGGGCGGCGCCACCTACGAGGGGTCGGTGCGGCAGGGGCGCTGCGGCGCGACGGGGGCGGCGGTGGCCTCGCTCTTCCCCGTGAGCGCCGACTCGCTGGGGAGCGGGCAGGCCTCCAGCGACGTTCCCGTCCCCGCCGACTCCCTCACGGAGGCGCCGCACGTCGTCGTCTACGGCCGGGGCGGGCGCACCGAGCTCTGCGGCGAGCTCCGCGCGTCCGCGCCTCCTCCGCCGGCGCCGCGCCCCGCGCCCTCGCCCCCGCTCGACACCACGGCGGCGGACTCGACGCGGCCGCGGGGCGGGTGATCCCCTGTCCCGCGACCCGAACCGGCGCGACGGCGCCTCTCACGGCTCTTCGAACGAGATCATGACGCGTTTCCACGCATGCCGCGCGGCGGCCGCGCTCGCCGCCGCCTCGCTCCTCGCGCTCGCCTCGCCCGCGCCGGCCCAGGAGCGCGCGCCGCTCCTCTTCGTCAGCAACGAGGGGTCGCGGAGCGTCTCCGTCGTCGACGCCGCGGCCCGGCGCGTGGTGGCGACGATCCCCGTGGGCGAGCGGCCGCGCGGGATCCAGCTCTCGCCCGACGGGCGGCGGGTGTACGTGGCGCTCAGCGACGACCGCCCCAACGTGCAGGGGGGCGGCGACGCCATCGCCGTCATCGACGTCGCCACCCGCCGCGTGGTGGCGCGCCACCGCGCGGGGACCGACCCCGAGCAGTTCGCCGTCACCCCCGACGGCGCGCGCCTCTACGCCGCCAACGAGGACGCGGGGACGGCGAGCGGCACCGACCTCCGCACCGGGCGCGTCCTGGCGACGCTGGTGGTGGGGATCGAGCCCGAGGGCGTGGCCGTCAGCCCCGACGGGCGGTGGGTGTACGTGACGGCCGAGACCAGCAACACCGTCTCGGTGATCGACACCCGGACGAACGAAGTGGCCGCCTCCTTCCTGGTCGACGTCCGCCCCCGCGCCGCCGCCTTCTCGCGCGACGGAAAGCGGGCGTACGTCACCAACGAGATCAGCGGCACCCTTTCGGTGGTCGACGTGGCGCGCCACGAGGTGGTCGAGAGCGTGGAGCTGGAGGGCGGCGAAGGGAAGCCCGTGGGCGTCGTGGCCTCGCCCGACGGAGGGCGCGTCTACGTCGCCAACGGCCTGGCGAGCACCGTCTCGGTGCTCGACGCGCGCACCCTGCGCCTCGTCGGCCGCATCCCCGTGGGCCGCCGTCCGTGGGGCGTCGCGCTCAGCGGCGACGGGCGCTGGCTCTACACCGCCAACGGCCTGTCCAACGACGTCTCCGTCGTCGACACGCGCACGCTGCGGGTGGTGGGGACGATCCGCGTCGGCCAGCGGCCGTGGGGGGTGGCGGTGGCGCGGTGAGACCATTTGCATCATCAGCGCGCGCCCGGCGAACGGGCGCGAATGGAGGACGTATGCAGAATCCAGGCGGCGTTGAGCCGGACGACGACATGCTCCCGGAATACGACTTCTCGGATGCGGAGGTGGGGAAGTACGCCGAGCGCTACGCGCGCGCTTTCCGCACGGTGCGGCTGGATCCGGACGTCGCCGAGATTTTTCCCGACTCCGCAGCGGTGAACGAGGTCCTGCGCGCGGTCGCGGGGGCCATTCGCGCGCACGAAGCTCGCGCGAAGGCCAGCTGAGAGCGCTTTCTTGCCCCCGGCCGAGTCCCGCAGGACGCGGCGATTGCGCAAAGCACGCACGGTGACGGCTGGAGCCAGCAGGGACGCTCGTCTTTGCTGGCTCTCTCGTTTGCAGACGCCGGGCGATCGCGACGAGCACCGGCTCGAGCGCTTTCGTGTACGCGGGGACGGTCCCCGTCTTGCGGCGGCGCGGCGGCTCGCCGATGGAAATACGCCCCGGTCCCGCCACCCTGTACACCCGTGAGCCAACCGTCCGACGAAGAGCGGGACGATCACGCGCCGCGCGACGGCGCCGACCTCTCCGGTCCGCAGAAGAAGAAGGCCGACGAAGAGAAGCCGCTCGACGCCGAGATCACGCACGAGGTGATCCGGCGCGAGGGGCGCGACCAGCTGGAGCGCGCCACCTCGGCGCTGGCGTGGTCGGCGGTGGCGGCGGGGCTGGCGATGGGGTTCTCGCTGGTGGCCGAGGGGATCCTCCACGCCCACCTCCCCGACGCGGCGTGGCGGCCGCTGGTGGCGAAGCTCGGCTACGCCTTCGGCTTCCTGATCGTGATCCTGGGGAGCCAGCAGCTCTTCACCGAGAACACGCTCACCCCCGTCGTCCCGCTGCTGGCGCACCGCACGGGGCGGATGCTGGCCAACGTGGGGCGGCTGTGGGCGGCCGTCCTCCTCGGCAACCTCGCGGGCGCCTTCCTCTTCGCGTGGGTGATCGGGCGCACGGAGCTCTTCGAGCCCGACGCGCACCACGCGTTCGCCGAGATCAGCCGGAAGGCGGTGTCGCACCCGTTCGGGCTCATGGTGCTCAAGGGGATCTTCGCCGGGTGGCTGATCGCGCTCCTGGTGTGGATGCTCCCCGCGGCGGGGTCGGCGGGGGTGCTGGTGATCGTGGGGATGACGTGGCTGGTGGCGGTGGGCGATTTCTCGCACGTCGTCGCCGGCGCGGTGGAGGCGTTCTACCTCGTCGCCCGCGGCGAGCTGGGCTTCGGCGAGAGTCTGGGGCGCTTCGTCGTCCCCGCCCTCCTGGGGAACGTGATCGGCGGCGTCACCCTCGTCGCCGCCCTCAACCACGCCCAGGTCGCCGCCGGGAAGGGCTGATCCTTCGCGATCCGGGGCACGACAACGACCGTGTCGTTTACGGGATCGAGGACCGCGCGGAGCCCTCGGTCACGCGCCGGGCGGAAGCGCCCAGATCTCCACCCGCCCCTGGAGGACGAGGGGGACGGCGACGCGCATGCGCCGGGTGTCGACCCCCAGGTCGGCGGGCTGCCAGAGGCCGCGGATGAGCCGCGTGTCGCGCCCGTCCTCGAAGACGTGCACGCTGGAGTCGCTCCACGCCGTCACCAGGAGGCGCCCGTCGGGGAGCCGCTCCACGCCGTCGAACTTTCCCAGCCCCCGCGCCAGGACGGTCCGCTCCCCCGGCCGCGGCCCCAGCGCGTAGACCTCGCTCCGGAAGGGGTGGAAGGAGACGACGATCCACCGCTTCCCCTCCGGGTCCCAGGTGATCCCGTTCGGCCGCCCCAGCCCCGCCCCCTGCGCGACGATCGAGACCGCGCCGCCGGGCCCCACCGCGAAGACGCGGTCGCCCCCGCGGTAGAGGACCCCCTTGTTGGTCATCAGGATCCCCGTGTCCGTCACCCGGAGCGTCCCGTCCGGCGCCACGGCGACGTCGTTGAGGAGGACGGCGCCGTGCGGGCGGAAGTCGATCGCTGCGAGGGGGGCGCCGGTGCGCCGGTGGAAGGCGCGGAGGACGTCGATGTCGGCCACCCAGAGGGTGTCGCCGCGGATCGCCATCCCCTTGGGCGCGTCGAGCGTGACGCCGTCGCGGCCGCCCTGGACGAAGACCTCGGCGCGGTCGAGGTGCCCGGCCTGGACGCGGGCGATGGAGCCGTTGCCGTCCTTGAGCGAGCCCGGCCCGGCCATGGCGGAGACGAAGAAGAGGTCGAGCTCCGGGTCGTAGCGGACCGACTCGGGGAAGGCGAAGCCCTGGATGGTGTGGAGCTTCCGCGCCGCCGAGGCCGGCGGCGCGGCGTCGGCGGAGCCGCACGCGGCGGCGGCCGCCAGCAGGCAGGCGGCGAGGAGGGACCGCACGGGGAAGCGGGGCCGGTGCGTCATGGGTCGGACGCTCCATGAGCGGGGTCGAGTCCGATCGAATCCGCCCGCGCTCGCATGCGAGACGTGTGCCCGACCGGACGCCCCGTACGCCCGCCCCGGCTTCAGCGCCGCGCCGCCGCCGTCACCAGCGCGGTCACGTCCCGCGCGAAGCGCTCGGGCTCGTCGAGGTAGACGAAGTGCCCGCTCCGCTCGTACTCCACGAAGCGCCCGTCGGGGAGGCGCTCGGCCAGCGCGCGCAGCCCCTCGGCCGCCACCGCCCGGTCGCGCCCCCCGGCGATCACCAGCACCGGCATCGTGAGCCGGTCGAACGCGGCGAAGCGGTAGCGGAGGAGGCCGGACGAGAAGAGCGCGCGGCCGATCTCGCCCGTGTTCCGGATCCCGTGGGCGGCGTTGACGCTGTCGATCCGCGCCTCGACCGCGGGGTCGGGATACATCGCCTCCGTGTCCCACGCCGCGCGCTCCTCGCGGGTGGGGAAGGCCGCGAGCTCGACGGCGCAGTCGCTCCGGCGGCTTCCGTCCGCGTTGAGGGTGTCGCCCTGGACGCGGGCGTAGAGCGCGGGGCGGTACCGGGCCACGCGCTGGAGGCGGAGCGCGCACTGGCCGGGCGCGTCCCAGAGCCCGGACGCGAACACCACCGCCGCCGTGCGCTCGGGGTGCTTCGCCGCGTACTCCAGCGCCAGGACCCCGCCGAACGAGTGGGCGACGAGCGCGATCCTCGTTGCGCCCAGGTGCTTCCGGAGCCCCTCGATGTCGTCGACCAGGCGCTCGATCGTGTACTCGTTCGAGGCCGGCCGCTCCGAGTGCCCGCTCCCCCGCTGGTCGAAGTAGACCATCCGGAGCGTGGGCTCCAGCCGCGGCCCCGCCAGCGCGTCGAAGTGCGCGCTCCCCTGCCCGGGGCCGCCGTGGAGGAAGACGACCGGCGGCACCCCGTCGGTCGCCCGCCCCGCCACCCGGTACCAGAGCTCCACCCCGTCCACCACCACGCGGTGCTCCCCATCGCGCATCCCTTCCGACGCCTCGCTTCGCGGCGCGGGCGCGCGCTCCACGGCCGGAGCCGAGGACCGGCAGGCGGCGGTCACGACCAGGCACGAGAGGACGGCGGCGTGGGCGAGGCCTCGTCTCCGGGGGGCGTCCAAAAGGACCATGGCTCTGCTCCGGCTGCGGTTCGGTGCGGGGACGGGTGCGCGCCTACGGCCGGCGGCCGGCCGTGAGCGGAACGTTCTCGCGGATGTTCGTGATCGTCTCCGCGTGCTCCGGGCGCACGCGGCCGGTGGCCAGCAGCGTCTCGGCCCACCCCATCGCCTCCCGCGCCCCCGGCCCGTCGCCCCGGAGGCCGCGCTCGCCCGCGAAGTGGGCGGCGAGGAGGGCCACGCGCTCGGCGGGGTGCATCATGGAGGTGCGGCGGAAGGGGCTGCGGTCGCCGGGGTGCGCCCGCGGCCCGTCGAGGCGCGCCAGGCGGAGGTCGCGGAAGGCGGCGAAGACCGCGGAAGGGTCGGCCGGGAAGGTGTTCCCGTCATGGCCGGGAGCGGGACGGTGGAGGGTGATCACGGGGCCGTCCCACCGCTGCACCAGCGAATCGCGGTAGACCCACTGCAGGTCGATGATGGTGAAGGTGAGCGCCAGCGGGCGCGCCGCGCGCCCCGCCAGCATCTCCTCCGTCCACAGCGCCCCGAGCGTCGCGGCGAGCTTCGGCCCTTCCTCTCCCCGCAGGATCTCGTAATCGCCCAGCCGCGCGGCCTCCGGCGGCAGGGGGTAGCCCGCGCGCCCGGCCAGCGATCGCACGTATGCGGGCCACTCCAGCATCATCACGTTCCCCAGCGTCACGTCCGGGCGCACCCCTTCGGCCACCTGCGCGATGCGCATGGGGAAGTAGTCCCACTCGCCGCCCCCCACCAGCACGGCGCCCGGCGGGGCGTGGCGGAGGGTCCACCGCGCCATCTCCATCGCCGGCTCCGGGAAGAACCCCAGCGCGGCCAGGCGCGGGTACGCCTCCCGCTCCGCCGGCTCGTCGCCGCGGAAGAGCGCCGTCCAGGCGTAGGTGAGCCACGCGTTCCCGTCGCCCGGCGCGCACTCCACCGCGCGCCGGGCGTGCATCCACATCGAGTCGGCCGCGCCGGGGCGGTGCTCCAGCGAGGCGCGGAGCGCGGTGGACGCGGCGTGGTGGGCCATCCCGTGGCAGGGGTGCGTGCGCAACACCCCGCGCGCGAGGCGGAGCGCGTCCTCGTGGCTCCCGTGGCGGAGGCTCGCCTCGGCGAGCCAGACGCGCGGCTCCGGGTCGCCCGGCCCGGCGCGGGCGGCGAGCGCGTGGAGGGCGTCCGTCTCCTCGCCCCGGTCCCGGAGATAGAGCGCGACCGCCTCCTCCAGCGTGGGCGCGGGGCGGGTGGGGGCGCAGGCGGCGAGGGCGGCGGCGGCCAGGAGGGCGGGGAAGGGGAGACGCATCGAAGAAGGCGGATGAAGAGGGACCGGAGGGCGGCCGGCGCCCGGATTCGATCGTCCGGCCAATGTAATGCGTCCGCGACGGCGCGCCACGATCCGTTTCCCGGGACGACGGGGCGAGGCTCTTGCAGCGTCGTCGC
>DATACF010000850.1:0-4923 GCA_036259235.1 Longimicrobium sp.
CTCCGCCAGGAGGCGGGCGCGGCGCTCCAGGAGTCCCGCCGCACGGCCATCGTCGCCGCCGCCGAGCGGGTGGCCCCCGCGGTGGTGAGCGTCAACGTCCTCCGCCGCGAGCGGGTGGTGCCGCGCTCCGCCCTCGAGCAGCTGATGATCCCCCCCGGCGCCCAGCGCGAGACGGCCGGGCTCGGCTCGGGGTTCGTCCTCCGCGCCGACGGCCTCGTGCTCACCAACGAGCACGTGGTCCGCGACGCCAGCGAGGTGGTCGTCACCCTCTCCGACGGGCGGGAGATCGACGCCGACGTGGTGGGGACCGACGAGGTCAACGACCTGGCCGTCGTCCGCCTCCGCCTCCCCCGCGGCGCCACCGTCCCCGTGGCCCCGCTGGGCGACTCGGACGGGCTGATGATCGGCGAGTGGGTGGTGTCCATCGGCAACCCGTTCGGCTTCCTCCTCTCGAACTCGGAGCCGAGCGTCACCGCCGGGGTGGTGAGCGCGCTGGGGCGGAACATCATCCCCGCCGACGGCGAGCAGCGGGGCTACTACCTCGACATGATCCAGACCGACGCGTCCATCAACCCGGGGAACTCCGGGGGGCCGCTGGTCAACGCGCTGGGCGAGGTGGTGGGGGTCAACTCGTCGATCCTCTCCAGCACCGGCGGGAGCGAGGGGCTGGGCTTCGCCATCCCCATCGGCCGGGCGCGGCGGATCGCCCTCGACCTGGCCGACGACGGGCGCTACCGGCGCGCCTGGATCGGCGCCGACGTCGAGGTGGTGCGGGGCGAGAGCGGGCGCCTCCGCGACGTGCGGATCGCGGCGGTCGTCCCCGGCTCCCCCGCCGAGCGGGCGGGCCTGAGGCCGGGGATGACGGTGCGGAGCGTGGGGCGGAAGGCGGTCCGCACCCCCCTCGACTGGCAGGCGGCGCTGCTGAACGCGGCGCACGGGTCGCCGCTGGAGGTGGGGGTGGCCGAGGGGGCGGGGACGCGGACGGTGCGGGTGGCCCCCGGCGACCTCCCCTCGGTGGGCGCCGAGCGGATCCAGGCGCTGCGCGACTTCCAGCTGGTGACGCTGACCCCCGCCATCCGCGCCGAGCGGGGGCTGGCCAACGAGCGGGGGGCGCTGATCGTCTCGCTCCCCGAGGCGGCGCGGGCGGTGGGCCTGCGCGAGGGCGACCTGGTCCTCCAGATCAACCGCGTCCGCATCCTCGACGCCGAGACGGCCGCGGGCGTCCTCCGGCAGCTCGCCGGGCGCAACGTGGTGATGTACATCGAGCGCGGCGGCCAGGTCGGCGCCATCCAGTTCAGCATCGGCGGCCCCGGCTGACGGGGCCGCCGCCAGGCGGAAACCCCGGACACGAGGCAGACGAAGACGGATGAGCACCCCCGACCCCGCCGCCCCGCACGCCCCGCCCCCCGAGGAGCGGATCCTCGCCGCCTGGGAGGCCGACGCTCCCGCCTGGCTCCAGGCGCTGGAGTCGGGCGCCATCCGCTCGCGCCGCGTCACCGACGCCGCGCTGGTCGACGTCATCCGCCAGGTCCCCACCGGCCCCATCCTCGACGTGGGGTGCGGCGAGGGGTGGCTGGTGCGCGAGCTGGCCCGCCACCGCCACCGGGTGACGGGGATGGACGGCTCGCCCACCCTGGTCCGCCGCGCCGAGGCGGGGGGCGGCGGCGAGATCCTCCTCCTCACCTACGCCGAGGCGGTCCGCAACCCGCGCCGGTTCGAGGGGCCGTACGGGACGATCGTCTTCAACTTCTCGCTCTTCGAGGAGAAGATCACCCCGATCCTCGAGGCGGTGGCCTCCGTCCTCTTCCCCTACGGCCGGATCCTGATCCAGACCCTCCACCCGGTGACGGCCACCGGGACCCTCCCCTACCGCGACGGGTGGCGCGAGGAGACCTTCGACACCTTCGGCGCCCGCTTCCCCCAGCCCGTCCCCTGGTACTTCCGCACCATGAGCACCTGGATCGCCGAGCTGCGCCGCGCGGGGCTCATCCTCATGGAGACGTACGAGCCCCTCGACCCCGAGACGGGGCGCCCCCTGTCGCTCATCCTCAACGTCACCATCCCCGAGCGGCGGAAAGCCCGCTGAAAGACGAGGGGACAGGGAACAGGGGACAGGGGACAGCCTGCGAGGTCTCGCGCCGGGGCCGCCTGGCGAGCGTGGCGCCGGGCTCGTGGTCCACGCGGAAGCCGGCCGGACGCCTGCCCGCTGTCCCCTGTACCCTGTCCCCTGTCCCCTATCCGTCGGAAACTTTCGCCGCGCCCCGGCGTATTGAGGCGGGTCCGCCCGGTTGTGCTTCGCGCGCTCCGGGCGGATATTCGTACGTCCTTCCGCCGCACCCCTCTCCCCGCGGCGGGAGCTCTCTCCCGGGAACGACCAAAGGGACGTCGTGGCAACCTCCGACATCAAGAAGCCCGCGGCCGCGGCCGGCCGCCGCGACGCCCAGGCGGCGCCGAAGAGCGAGGCGGTGGAGTGGGTGAAGTCCATCGCCATCGCGGTGGCCCTCTTCCTCGTCATCCGCACCTTCCTGATCACGGCCTACTCGATCCCGTCGAACAGCATGGAGAACACCCTGCTGATCGGCGACTTCCTGATGGCCAACAACGCGGTCTTCGGCGCCGAGGTCCCCTTCACCGGGGTGCGCCTCCCCGCCTTCCGCGATCCGAAGCACGGCGAGATCGTCGTCTTCCGCCCCACCTACAACGACCCCATCCAGGACGTCGTCAAGCGGGTGATCGGGCTCCCGGGCGACACCCTCTGGTCGAAGGACGGGGCGGTCTTCCGCAACGGGAAGAAGCTCGACGAGCCGTACGCGCAGTTCCTGGGGGTCCCCGACGACCCGGTCACCCTCCAGAACCCGGAGTCGCTCCAGCTCCACAAGGCGGCGCTGGCGCCGGGGGTCGACCCGCGCGCCTACACGGCCACGCGCAACAACTGGGGGCCGCTGGTCGTCCCCGCCGGGCACTACTTCATGATGGGCGACAACCGCGACATGTCGCTCGACTCGCGCTTCATGGGGTTCATCCCCCGCGAGGTGATCCGCGGGAAGCCGCTCTTCATCTACTTCAGCTACGACCGCGAGCGCGACGCGCCCTTCCCCAGGTTCCTCACCGCCGCCCGCTGGGGGCGGATCGGGACGGGGATCCGCACCTGCTGCGACTGAGGTGGGCGCGGTGAGCGAGGGCGGCCCCGGCGCCGCCCGCCTCCCCGACCCACCCGGCCCCCGCGGCGGGCTCCCCTTCGGCCGCATGGCCGCCTTCCGCCGCGACGCCCTCGCCTTCCTCTCGCACGTCCACGCCGCCCACGGCGACGTCGCATACTTCCGCTTCGGCCCGCGGAAGATGTACCTCGTGGCGCACCCCGACGACGTCCAGACCGTCCTCGTCACCCGTCACCGCAGCTTCATCAAGAGCCTGGCGCTCCAGCGCGCCCGCGTCCTCCTGGGTACGGGGCTGCTGACCAGCGAGGGCGAGCTCCACCTCCGCCAGCGCCGCCTCGCGCAGCCCGCCTTCCACCGCGAGCGGGTCGCCGCGCTCGCCGGGACGATGGTGGAGCACGCGTCGGGCGCGGCGGAGCGCTGGCGGGCGGGGGCCGAGATGGACCTCTCGCGCGAGATGAACCGGCTGACGCTGGCCATCGCGGGGAAGACGCTCTTCGGCGCCGACGTGGAGGGGGAGGCCGACGAGATCGGGAGCGCGCTCACCGACGCGCTGAGCCTCTTCCGGCGCCTCACCAACCCGCTCGGGGTGGTCCTCGACCGGCTCCCCGTCCCCGGCACGCTGCGGATGAAGCGGGCGCGCGCACGCCTCGACGCCACCATCTACCGCATCGTCGCCGGGCGGCGGCGGAGCGGGGGCGACCGCGGCGACCTCCTCTCCATGCTCCTGGCCGCCCGCGACGACGAGGGCGACGGCGGGGGGATGAGCGACGCGCAGCTCCGCGACGAGCTCCTCACCCTCTTCCTGGCCGGGCACGAGACGACGGCCAACGCCCTGGCCTGGAGCTGGCACCTCCTGGCGCTGAACCCGGACGCCGAGGCGCGCCTCCACGCCGAGGTCGACGCCGTCCTCGGTGGGCGCGCGCCCACGGCGGAGGACGCCGCCCGCCTCCCGTACACGCGCGCCGTCTTCGCCGAGGCGATGCGGATGTACCCGCCCGCGTGGGCGGTGGGGCGCGAGCCGCTGGAAGCGCTGGAGCTGGGGGGATACCGCGTCCGCGGCGGGCGGGGCGTGGTCGTCCTCCTCAGCCCCTGGGTGACGCACCGCGACCCGCGGTGGTTCCCGGAGCCGGAGCGCTTCGACCCCGGGCGGTGGACGCCGGAGGCGGAGGCCGCGCTCCCCCGCTACGCCTACTTCCCCTTCGGCGGGGGGCCGCGGAAGTGCATCGGCGAGGGGTTCGCGTGGATGGAGGGGGTCCTCGTCCTGGCGGCGATCGCCCGGCGGTGGCGGCTCCGGCACGTCCCCGGCGCCACGGTGGGGACCGAGCCGCTCATCACGCTGCGGCCGACGGGGTTGCGGATGCGGGCGGAGGCGCGGTAGCCGGAGAAGGGAAGTGCAAGCGGGACTTGTGTTTCTCCCGGTCGGTATACAGTATACAGGGATGCCCTCCCCGCTCTCCCCCTCCGTCGTCGCCCTCCGCTGCCTCCGCTGCGGCGCCGCCTACCCGGCCGACGCGCGCGCGTACCTCTGCGCGGCGTGCGGGAGCGGCGACGGCGACCCCGGCGTCCTCGACGTCGTCTACGACTACGCGGCGGCCGCGGCGGACGTCTTCCCCGGCGCCCCCGCCCCGCGCGCGGACGTCTTCCGCTGGCGGGCGCTCCTCCCGGTGGACCGCCCGGACGCGCCGCTCCTGGCCGCGGGGGGGACGCCGCTGATCGCCGCGCCCCGGCTGGCGGCGCGGCTGGGGCTGGCGGCGCTCTGGCTCAA
>DATACF010000851.1:0-5995 GCA_036259235.1 Longimicrobium sp.
GGCGCCGCCGCGACGAGCGCGGCGGCAACGGCGAGGAAGAATCGGGAAGATTTCACGATCGAAGTGTCTCGGATTGTGGATTCTCGCCTGCGAGTGCGCCCTGCTACCCCGCCGCGGCCCCGGAGTTACGCGCCGCCTTGCGCGGAAGCGCGCCCCGTGCAACAATCGCACGAGGCGCGCTTCGGACCCCGCCGGCACGGGTGGCGGGCGCGACTCAGCAGGGATCCTTGTACCGGGTGCACCCGTAGCCGGGACAGGTGGCCTCGCAGCTTATGCACGTCCCCTCGCCGCAGGTGACGGCGCAGCTGGCGCAGGTGGGCTCGACGCAGGTGCCGAGGCAGCTGTTGCCGCAGGTGCCCACGCAGCTCTGGTAGCAGCTGTCGGGGCAGGTGTTGTTGCAGGTGCCGCAGGTGTTCTGGTCGCAGTCGGTGTTCACGCAGGTCGCCGGGGCGGGATAGCTGATGGCCCCCCACACCGTCCCCCGCTCGCCCGCGCGCCCCGGCGTGACGTGGAACGTCTGCACCGACAGGTGCTCGACTTCGAGCCGCAGCTTCTTCATCGCCCGCTCCTGCTGGAGTTCACGGTTTTTCCGGACCCTCTCCAATACGGGGGGCGTGGCCCACGGGACCCGTACGGCAGGCACGCCTCAACGGACCCTTCGCGACATCCGACGCCGGAGGCCGCCCGGGGAGGCAGACGCGGCGCATCGTCACCGCGCCAGGTTGATGTTGACGTAGTCGGGCTCGTCGGTGACGTCGCGGACGACGTGGCGGGCGAGCCAGGCGGGGGGCGTGACGGCGGTGTCCTCGTCGG
The DNA here is from genome assembly GCA_036259235.1 of Longimicrobium sp. Taxonomy (GTDB): domain Bacteria; phylum Gemmatimonadota; class Gemmatimonadetes; order Longimicrobiales; family Longimicrobiaceae; genus Longimicrobium. The sequence goes on from DATACF010000851.1 coordinate 814, forward strand.
GGAGCTCGACCTCGGCGAGGACGAGGCGGCGGCCGCGGAAGCGGTCGATCTCCCAGGTGAAGGGGCCGTCCTCGATCCGGTAGCGCGTCTTCCGCACCCGCTTCCCCCGGGTGAGGCTCCAGAGGCGGCGGAAGACCTCGGGCGTCGTCTCCTCCTCCAGCTCGAAGCGGCTGGCCCCCGCGCCCAGCTTCACGGTGCGGAAGTACGACACCGAGCCGTCGGGGCGGCGGACGCGGCGGAGGCGCTCGGCCAGCTTCTCGCCGGGGAGCCACCCCTGGTCGATCTCCCACACCTCGGCCTCGCCCTCCAGCCGGGGCATCCGCTTGAGGAGGAACTTCCGCTCGATCTCCCTCGGCGCCTGCCCCGTCGCCGCCAGGTCGCGCGCCACCTCCCGCACCCGCGCGAAGAAGCCGTCGCCGCGCCCCTCCAGCCACCGCTCGTCGAGCACCGCGAACCGCTCCGCCTTCTCCCGCTCCAGGAGCTCGCGCAGCCGCAGGAGCCCGGGGCGCGGGTCGTCGTCCGCGAGGTCGTCCTCCGCTGCCCCGTCGGACGAGGCGTCAGCGGACGATTCGCTTTCCGCCCGCGCGTCCTCGTGCCGGCGAAGCTCCGCGTCCATCTCGGACGCCCGGTCGCCGCGCTCCTTCTCCTCCTCTTCCAGCTCCTCCAGCGCGTCCGCGACGACGGCGAGCATGACCTCGGCGTCGTGCATCTCGCCCAGGAGGTCCTGGAGCTTCTTGAGGCGCTTGATGGTCTCGGGGCCGCCCTCCACCTCGGCCTGGAAGGGCTCCACCAGGTAGCGGAGCGCCTTGGCCGCGATCCGGGCCTCGTGCGCCTCCTCCTGGTCGTCGATGGAGCGGACGCGGTCGAGGTGGGCCTCCACCTCGGCGGCGGCGTCGCGGGCCAGGCGGCCCAGCACGGTCGCCAGCCGCGGCCCCCCGGCCGGGTCGTCGAGGTCCACCCGCACCTCGAAGAAGCGGAGGCGCCGCGCCAGCCGCCACCGCTCGCGGGGGAAGTCCTTCCGCACCTCGCGCCCCAGCGCCCGGTCGGCCTTCGCCCTGTCGCCGGCCAGGCGCGCCAGGAGCCACCGCGCGCCCACCTGCTCGCGCTCGTCCAGCGCGTCGAGCCGCTTCTGGAGCCACTCGATGTGGACCTCGGCGTCGCGGCTCTCGCCGGTGGCGCGCGCCAGGTCGCGGACGCGGCGGCGGTCCTTCTTCGTCACGCTCCCGCCCAGGTACTCGGCGTACGCCTTGAGCGCGCTCCGCAGCCGCCGGAGCCCCACGCGGAAGTCGTGGAGCGCCCTGGCGTCGGCCGCGTCCTCCATCCGCGCGTGGGCGGCCGCCGCCTCGTCGAGGAAGCGGAGCGCCAGCCAGCGCGCCCCCCGCTCCGGGGCGAGGTCGAGGAGCTCGGCGGGGGTGCGCATCACTTCTTCCGCAGGCGCCGCAGCTGCCCCGGCCCGATCGACCAGAGGAGGGTGGCGTCGCCCGGGGCCGGCGGGTCGTCGAACTCCAGGAGGCAGGCGGCCCCCTTCTTCAGCTCCACGAAGCTCTCGTGGCGCCCGGTCAGCAGCCATCCCACCAGGAATCCCAGGTGCGGCTCGTGCCCCACCACCGCCACCGTGGCGTCGTGGTCGAGGGTGCGCAGCCAGGGGAGGAGGTCGTCGGGGGGGTACTCGGGCGAGAGCTCGCCCACCAGCACCGGCTCCAGGTCGCCGCCGTACTCGTCGGCCACGATGGCCGCCGTCTGCATCGCCCGCACCAGCGGCGAGGTGGCCAGGATCTCCAGCTCGGGGACGAGCGAGGCGATCCCCGCCGCCGCGCGCCGCATCCTGGTCCGCCCCTCGCGGGTCAGCGGCCGCTCGGAGTCGGGCTGGCCGGTGAAGGCGAACGCCTCCCGGTCCTCGGCGATGGCGTGGCGGATGACGAGCAGTCTCATTTCGGTCTCCTCAAGGCGGTCCTCCCTCCAACCTCCACGGGCGGCCCGGCATCGGACCGCGGGATCGTTTCCGGATCTCACCACCGGGTAGATTAAGCAAAAGCCGTACGTCGCGCACATCCCGCGAAGCCGCCCCTTGACCCGCCGCGGGGGAAGGGGCTACGTATACGCTTTCGTGACATACGGTTGTTCCCGGCCCGGCGCCTCCGGGCCGCCCCCGCTCCCGTCCGCTTCCCAGAGCATGAGACGCACCTTCGTCTGCCTCGCGGCCGCCGTGCTGGCGGCCGCGCCCGCCGCCGCGCAGGAGCGGCGCCCCCTCGCCCCCGCCGACTTCGACCAGTGGAGGACGGTCCGCGGCGAGAGCCTCTCCGACGACGGCCGGTGGGCGGTCTTCTCCCTCGTCCCCCAGGTGGGCGACGGCGAGGTGGTCGTCCGCTCCACCGACGGGCGGGCGGAGTTCCGCCACACCCGCGGCTTCATCGGCCGCCCGCAGACGCGCCCCGGCGCCACCGGCCCCGACGCCGGCTACAGCGCCCCCCGCGCGCAGCTCACCGACGACGGCCGCTTCGCCGTCTTCACCATCGACCCCCCGCGCGCCGAGTACGAGGCCGCCCGCCGCGCCCGGAAGAAGCCGGCCGAGATGCCCAAGGCGTCGCTCGGGATCCTGGGCACCGCCGACGGCCGCGTCACCGTCGTCCCGCGGGTGAAGAGCTTCCGGCTCGCCGACGAGAACGGCCGCTGGCTCGCGTACCTCCTGGAGCCCGACACCGCCGCCGCCCGGCGCGACTCCTCCTCCGCCAAGCCCGACTCGGCCGCCGCCGCGCCCGCGCAGGCCCCGGCCGCCGCCGCCACCCCCGGCGGCCCCCCGCGCCCCGTCTCCACCGACACCGGCGCGGCCGGGCGGGCGAAGAAGAAGGAGTTCGGCTCGGTCCTCGTCCTCCGCGACCTGCAGACCGGCGCCGAGGCGCGGATCGACGACGTGGTCGCCTACAGTTTCGACGAGAACGGGCGCTGGCTCGGCTACACCGTCTCCTCCCGCGTCCGCGAGAGCGACGGCGCCTACGTCCGCGCGCTGGCCGACGGGCGCACGGTGGCGCTGATGCGGGGGGAGGGGAACTACAGGTCGCTGGTCTTCGACGAGGGCGGCACCCAGGTGGCCTTCCTCTCCGACTGCGACGAGTACGGGCGCGAGGGGGCGCGCTACGCCCTCTACCACGCATCGCTCCGCGAGCGCGAGCCCCGCGCCCGCGCGCTGGTGGGCGCCAACCAGGCCGGCGCCCGCCGCGTCGTCGCCGAGAAGGGGCGCGTCGCCTTCTCGGAGGACGGCCGCGCCCTCCGCTTCGGCGTGGCCGCCGCCGCGCTCGACTCCGTCCCCGCCGACTCGCTCGAGGACAAGGCCGTCTTCGACCTCTGGCACTGGCGCGACCCCCGCCTCCAGCCGCAGCAGCGCGCCGAGGCGCGGGAAGACCGCGACCGCTCGCTGGTGGCCGTCTACGACCTGGGCGCCGGGCGGTGGACGGCGGTGGGGAGCGACACCCTCCGGGAGGTCGACCTCTCCGAGGACTTCCGCGTCGCCATGGCGCAGGACCCCTCGCCGTACGCCGTCGCCGCCATGTGGGGCGAGGGCGGGAGCGACATCTACACCGTCGACACCCGCACCGGGCGCCGCCGCAAGGTGGCCGAGCGCGTCCCCTTCGACCCCCGCCTCTCCCCCGGCGGCCGCTACGTCCTCTGGTTCGGGCGCGACCGCGCCTGGCACGCCCACGAGGTCGCCACCGGGCGCGAGGTGGAGCTGACGTCGAAGCTGGGCGCGCGCTTCGACCAGGAGACGTGGGACACCCCCAGCGAGCCCGCGCCGTGGGGCGTCGGCGGGTGGACGGCGGGCGACCGCTCGGTCCTGCTGTACGACCGGTACGACGTCTGGGAGGTCGACCCGTCGGGGCGCCGCCCCGCGCGCGTCGTCACCGACTCGGTGGGGCGCCGGTCGCGGGTCGTCTTCCGCGTCGTAGACCTCGACCCCGAGGAGGCGTCGATCGACCCCGCCCAGCCGCTCCTCCTCCGGGCGATGGAGGACGAGACCAAGCGGACCGGCTACTGGCGCGACCGGCTGGACGCGGCCGGGGCGCCGGTCCGGCTGGTGATGGAGGACCGGCTGTACGGGAGCCCCACGAAGGCCGAGGACGCCGAGGTGTACGTCTTCACCCGGCAGACGGTGTCCGAGGCGCCCGACCTCTGGGCGAGCGGGGCGTCGATGACGGGCGGCGTGCGGCTCTCGGACGCCAACCCGCAGCAGGCGCGCATCCGCTGGCCCTCGGTCGAGCTGGTGCGGTGGCGCTCCGACGACGGCGTCGAGCTCAAGGGGCTCCTCTACAAGCCCGAGGGCTTCGACCCGGCGCGGAAGTACCCGATGGTGGTCTACTTCTACGAGCAGCTCTCCGACGGCCTCCACCAGTACCGGATGGACGTGCCGCGGAACATCATCCAGCCCACGCTCTACGCGTCGAACGGGTACCTGGTCTTCATCCCCGACATCCACTACAGCGAGGGGTACCCGGGGGCGAGCGCGCTGAAGTCGATCGTGCCCGGCGTGCAGTCGCTGGTCAACCGCGGCTTCGTGGACGCGAACGCCGTCGGCATCCAGGGGCAGAGCTGGGGCGGGTACCAGGTGGCGTACATGATCACCCGGACGCCGATGTTCCGGGCGGCGATGGCGGGGGCGCCGGTGGCCAACATGACCAGCGCCTACGGCGGCATTCGCTGGCAGAGCGGGCTCGCGCGGAGCTTCCAGTACGAGAAGGGGCAGAGCCGGATCGGCGGCTCTCTCTGGGAGCGGCCGATGCACTACATCGAGAACTCGCCGCTCTTCTCGGCCGACCGGGTGAGCACGCCGCTGATGATCATGCACAACGACAACGACGGCGCGGTGCCGTGGTACCAGGGGATCGAGATGTTCGTCGCCCTGCGCCGTCTGGGCAAGGAGGTCTACCTGATCAACTACAACGGCGACGAGCACAACCCGACCAAGCGGGCCAACCAGCTCGACGTGGCCATCCGCATGATGCAGTTCTTCGATCACCATCTGCGGGGGCGGCCGGCGCCGGAGTGGATGACGCGCGGGGTGCCGTTCCTCCAGAAGGGGCGCGACCAGGTGCTCCCCGTCGCCGAGGTGCCGATGCAGCCTTCGGTCGAGCCGGCGGCGACGGGCGCGGCGGGTGGATCGGGAACGACGGGCTCCGGGACGACGTCGCAG
>DATACF010000852.1:0-4213 GCA_036259235.1 Longimicrobium sp.
CGCCCCTCTTCTCATTCCCCCCCGCCAGGGTCTTCGCCCTTCGGGCCCGCATCCCTCACGCAACGTCGCAGGCGCGTCGAGTCGCCCAGGAGCACGACCGCCCGCATTCCTCCGCGACATCGCCGCTCTCGATCCCTTTCGCATTCCCCCCCGCCAGGGTCTTCGCCCTCCGGGCCCGCATCCCTCACGCAACCGCGCGGAACGGCTCGACTTCGATCGTGTCTCGGCAGGCTTTCGTCGCATGCCTCGGGCTCCGTGGCCCCCCTCCCCCGGCCCCTCCCCCCGCACGCGGTGGGCGTGCGTGGTGAGGGGAGAGCTTCATCCCGATCCGCCATTTACGCGCCTCCCGGGATCGCGCGCCAGCCGGAGACCAGAGCATCGTCCCTCTCCTGTAGTTCGGGAGAGGGACAGGCGGCGAGCCTAAAGCGAGCCACCAGGGTGAGGGCCGCGCCGCAGGCGCCCAGCTGTTCTGGTGCTCTCCTTCCACCCCACCGCCCCACCCCCACGCCGCCGCCCTTCTCCCCTTCTCCCAGGGGTTGGGAGAAGGGGGCCGGGGGGATGAGGGCCGACGACGCACGCCCCGCGCACCCCCACCCTTCGCCCACACCGTCCCAACGCACTCACGCACTCACGCACTCCCTCACCCCGGCACGTTCCTCCGCAGCTCCTCCAGCCACACCGTCGCCTCGCTGTCGCTGGGCGCGCGCCAGTCGCCGCGGGGGGAGAGGGAGCCGCCGGAGCCGACCTTGGGGCCGTTGGGGAGGGCGGAGCGCTTGAACTGGCTGGTCTTGAAGAAGCGCCAGAGGAAGACCTCCATCCACCGCTTGATGGCCGGGAGGTCGTACGCGTTCCGCTTCTCCGGCGGGAGGAGCTCCGGCCAGCTCCCCCGCTCCCGGTCCGCCCACGCGTGGTGGGCCAGGAAGGCCACCTTGCTGGGGCGGTAGCCGAAGCGCGTCACGTAGTAGAGGGTGAAGTCCTGGAGCTCCAGCGGGCCCACGACGTCCTCCGTGCGCTGCACCGGCTTCGTCCCGGTCGAATCCTCGCCGGGGACGAGCTCGGGGGAGATCTCGGTGTCGACGATGGACTGGAGGACGGCGCCCGTCTCGGCGTCGAACTGCCCCGAGCGCGCCGCCCAGCGGATCAGGTGCTGGATCAGCGTCTTGGGCACCGAGGCGTTGACGTTGTAGTGCGACATCTGGTCGCCCACGCCGTAGGTGCACCACCCTAGCGCCAGCTCCGTCAGGTCGCCGGTGCCCACCACCAGCCCGCCGTGGTGGTTGGCCAGGCGGAAGAGGTGCGAGGCGCGCTCCCCCGCCTGCACGTTCTCGAAGGTCACGTCGTAGACCGGCTCGCCCTCCGCGTACGGGTGGCCGATGTCGCGGAGCATCTGCTCGCAGCTGGGGCGGATGTCGATCTCCAGCGCCGTCGTCCCCAGCGACCGCATCAGCTTCCGCGCGTTCTCCAGCGTGTGGCCGCTGGTGGCGAACCCCGGCATGGTGGCGGCGACGATGTTCGCCCGCGGGAGCCCCAGCCGGTCCATCGTCTTCGCGGCCACGATCAGCGCGTGCGTGCTGTCGAGCCCGCCCGAGACGCCGATGACGAGCTTCTCGATCCCCGTCGCGGCCAGGCGCTTCATCAGCCCGTGCACCTGGATGCCGTACGCCTCCCAGCACCGCTCGTCGAGCTTCTCCGGGTCGGTGGGGACGAAGGGGAAGCGCTCCACGCTCTTCCGCAGCGGCACCGGCCCCTTCGGCACCTGGAGCTCGAAGGGGAGGCGGCGGAGCGCCCGGACCCGCTCGCGGTGCTCGCCGGCCGAGTCGTTGAAGGTGTTCATCCGCATCCGGTCCTGGAGGAGGCGCTCCAGGTCGATGTCGCCGACGATCACCTGCTCCTCGCCCGCGAAGCGCTCCCCCTCGGCCAGGAGGTCGCAGTTCTCGTAGATCAGCGCGTGCCCGTCCCACGCCAGGTCCGTCGTCGACTCCCCCGGCCCCGCCGCCGAGTAGAGGTACGCCGCGATGCACCGCGCCGAGTGGAGGCCGCAGAGGCTCCGGCGGTACTCCGCCTTGCCGACGGTGATGTTGCTGGCCGAGAGGTTGGCGAGGACCGTCGCGCCGCCCAGCGCCGCCCAGGTGCTGGGGGGGACGGGGACCCAGACGTCCTCGCACACCTCCACGTGGAGGGCGAAGCCGGGGACGTTGGCCGCCTCGAAGACCAGGTCGTTGCCGAAGGGGACGCGGTCGCCCAGGAACGCCACCTCGCGCGAGACCGCGTCGCGCGCCGAGGTGAACTGGCGGCGCTCGTAGAACTCGCGGTAGTTGGGGAGGTACGTCTTGGGGACGATGCCGAGGACCCGCCCGCGGTGGACGACGACCGCGCAGTTGAAGAGCTTCCCCTCGAAGGCCAGCGGCGCGCCCACCAGGAGGACCGGCGCCAGCTTCGCGCTCGCCTCCACCACGCGGGCCACCGCGTCGCGGGCCGCGTCGAGGAGCGCCGCCTGGTGGAAGAGGTCGTCGTTGCTGTACGCCGTCAGCCCCAGCTCGGGGAAGAGCGCCACCGCCGCCTGCTCGTCGTGCGCGCGGCGGGCCAGCGCCAGCGTGCGCTCGACGTTGAAGCCGGGGTCGGCCACGCGCACGTGCGGGATGCATACCGCCGCGCGGACGAAGCCGTGCGAGTAGATCGAATCGAAGGGACCGGTCATCGGGCGCGTTTCGTCGGTCGGAGATCGGGGATCGGGCGTGGCCGCCGCGTATCACGGTGCGTGCCCGCGCCCCAAAGCGAAAGGGGCGCCCGCGTGTGACGGCGGGCGCCCCTTCATTCCGACATTCTCCTGAACTGCGATCTCTCACAGGGGGCACAGGGGACACGGAGGAACTGCGGGAACGACGAAGCTCCCCCTGTGCCCTCTGTGTCCCCTGTGAGAAACTTCCCCTGGGGAGCGTCGTCTCCGCGACGGAAGCGGAGGACGCGACCTAGTGCTCGGCGGACTTCAGCAGCCCCGCGTCGAGGGCCAGGCGGACGAGCTCCGAGCGGTGGGTGAGGCCGAGCTTCTGCATCAGCCGGGCGCGGTAGGTGTCCACCGTCTTCGGCGACAGGAAGAGCTTCTTCCCGATCTCCCCCGAGCTGAATCCCTCGGCGGTCAGCGCCAGCACCTCGCGCTCGCGGTCGGAGAGCTTCTCGATCGGGCTCGCCTCGCCCTTCTCCTCCGCCTTCTTGTAGGTCTTGAGGAGGAGCTTGGTGGCGCTGGGGTAGAGGAAGACCTCGTCGCGCGCCACCGCGTGGATGGCGCGGATCAGGTCCTCGTCGGCGCTCGTCTTCCGCACGTACCCGCTCCCGCCCGCCTCCAGCACGGGGAGGAGGAACTCCTCCTCGGCCTGCGAGGTCAGCACGAGAACGCGGGCGCCGTTGCCGAGCGCCGCGATCTGGCGCGTGGCCTCGAGGCCGCCGATCCCCGGCATCGCCAGGTCCATCACCACCACGTCGGGCGCGGTCAGCCGCGCCTTTTCCACCCCCTCCTCGCCGGTGGACGCCTGGCCCACCACCTCGAGGTCGTCCTCCAGCGCCAGGAGGGCGTCGAGGCCGCTGCGCAGCACCGGGTGGTCGTCCACGAGCAGGATGCGGATCTTGTCGGCCATGGGTGTCTCGTCTCGTGGTGATGTTGGTGGGTGCGATTCCGCTGGTTTTTCGTGGTGCCGGGCTTCTACGGCAACGGCGAACGGCAACTGCAACGACGGTGTCGGGCATGTCCCCGCTGCGCGGGGCCGGGCTGCGGGCCGCGTAGGAAACGATACTACCGTTTCCAACGCGGCGAAGCCCCTGGCGGACTCCATGCGCGGGTCCGCTTCGTCTCTCGTCGCGAGCCCCGTCGCATTCCCCCCCCGCCAGGGTCTTCGCCCTTCGGGCCCGCATCCCTCATGCAACGTCGCACGCGGCGCAGGCTCTCTCGTGTGCGGCTGGCTGACGTCACATTCCGCCGCCCCAGCGCCCCCCTCCCCCGGCCCCTCCGCCCGCACGCAGTGGGCGTGCGTGGTGAGGGGAGAACTCCACCCCGATCCGCGACTTACGAGCCTCCCCCCACCCCTCACCCGCCTCGCGCGCCGAGGCTGTTCTCCCCCCTCTCCCAGGGGGTTGGGAGAGGGGGGGTGAGGGCCGACGATGCCGGAGCGCGCCCCCCCTCCTCGTCCCCACCAATCCCCGCCCGCTGTCCCCTGTCCCC
>DATACF010000853.1:0-3669 GCA_036259235.1 Longimicrobium sp.
CGCCCCCCCCCCCCGCGACCGCCCCCCGGCCGACCGGGCGCTCGTCCTCCTCGCGGCGGCTTCGCCCGAGGCGGGGTGGGAGCGCCTGGCCGCGCTCCCGCTCCCCGAGCGCGACGCGCGCCTCCTGGAGCTGCGGATGGCGGCGCTGGGGCCGCGGCTCGACGTCCGGGCGGCGTGCCCGGCGTGCGGCGAGGGGGTGGAGTTCACCCTCGACGTCCCCGCGCTCCTGGCGGCGGGCGACCCTCCGCCCCCTCCGTACGAGGCGGCGGGCGGGGGGGTGAGGATGCGCTTCCGCCTCCCGGATTCGCATGACCTGGCGGCGGCGGGGGATGCGGGGGAGGCGGGCGCGGCGCGGCGGCTCCTGGCGGCGCGGTGCGTCGTCGAGGCGGTGTCGGACGACGGGTCTCCCGTCGCCCCCCGCGCGCTCCCCGGCGCGGCGGTGGACGCGCTCGCCGCGGCGCTGGGCGAGGTGGCGTCGCAGGCGGACCTCGTCGTCGCGCTCTCCTGCCCGGCGTGCGGGGCGGGGTGGGAGCCGGTCCTCGACCCGGCGGAGTTCGTCTGGGCCGAGGTGGCGGCGCGGGCGCGGCGGACGCTCCGCGAGGTGGACGCGCTGGCGCGCGCCTACCACTGGAGCGAGGCCGAGATCCTGGCCCTCTCGCCCGCGCGGCGGCGGGCGTACCTGGAGCTGGTGGAGGGATGAGCGACTTCCTCTCGCGCCTGGCCGCGCGCGCGCTGGGCGAGGCCCCCGTGCTCCGCCCCGTCGTCCCCTCGCGCTGGGAGGGCGGCGCGGGCGACGACGCGTCCCCCGGCTTCACCGAGGTGGCCGAGGAGCGCGCCGCGTCTCCGTTCCCCCCGCGCCGCCGCGCCGAATCGCGATCGGAACCGGGATCGGGATCGGAATCGGGATCGGAATCGCTTCCTCCCCGCCGTCGCCCCGCCGCGCCGCCGGCGTTCGACGCGGCCGAATCCCCTTCGTTCGATCCGCCTTCGCCTCGTCCCGCCGCTCGTCGCCGTCCGTCGACGGAGCCCGGGCCGATGGAGGAGGCGCCGTCCATCGTCCGCGCCTCGAATGGGGAAACGCCGCCGCCCGCGTCCCGTCGCGCGGGGGCGGAGGCCGGGCGCGAGGCGGGGCTCCCCGTCGAGATCGAGGAGGTGCGCGCCATCGCCCCCGCGCCGCGTCGCCCGCGCCCGTCGCCGGTGGTGACGAGGACGACGGCGGAGGCGGCGACTCCCGATCCCGCCGTTCCCAGGGAGATTCGCGAGGAGACGGCGCCCGTCCCCGCGCGCCGGACGCGGGTGGAGGCGGGCGCGGTCACGGAGGAGGTCGTCTTCGAGGAGGCGGAGGAGGAGACGCCAGCGCGGAAGCCGGTTCGTGCGACGACCCCGCTGCGGCCGGTCGTCCGGTCCGTGGAAGGTGCGGGGGACGAGCGGCGGTGGACGAAGGGGGACGGCGGATCGCGTGACGGGACGACGTCGGCCCCCGCGGCGGCGGTGTCGCTCCCGGACGAGGCGGAGGAGGCGCGGCCGGTGGTGCGGGTGACGATCGGGCGGATCGAGGTGCGGGCCGCGCCGCCCCCCGCGCCGCAGCGGCCGGCCGCCCCCGCGTGGACGCCGCCGGTGATGACGCTGGAGGAGTACCTGGCGCGCGAGGGGCGGCGATGAGCAACCACCTGGCCATCGCCACCGTCACCCGCGCCCTGGGCGACCTCGTCCTCGACGCCGCCCGCGCGGGCGTCGAGGGGGCCGACGTCAGCTACGTCCGCCCGGGGAGCGCCCCCGCGCCGCCCAGCCCGGGGGTCAACGTCTTCCTCTACGGCGTCACCCCCAACGCCGCCCTCCGCAACGCCGACCTCCCCACCCGCCGCTCCGGCGGGGCGCTGGCGCGGCGGACGGCCACCGTCCTCGACCTCCACTACCTCCTCACCTTCTACGGCGCCGAGGCCAGCTGGGAGCCGCAGCGGATGCTGGGGAGCGTGGCGATGGCGCTGGCCCACGAGCCGCAGCTGACCCGCGCCCGGATCGAGTCGGTCATCGCCGCCGCGCCGCTCACCGACTCGGACCTGGCCGACGCCGCCGAGCGGGTCCGCTTCGTCCCCGCCACGCTGAACCTGGAAGAGCTCTCCAAGCTCTGGTCGGTCCTCTTCCAGACCCCCTACGCGCTGTCGATGGTGATCCAGGCCGGGCCGGTGACGCTGGAGGCCGAGGCCGCCTCGCGCCCCGCCCTCCCCGTGCGCGCCCGCAACCTCTACGTCGGCGCCCTCCTGGGGCCCACCGTCGACGAGGTGGCCTCGGCCTCGGGCCCCGGCGCCCCCATCCTCCCCGACTCCCTCCTCGTCCTCCGCGGCCGGGGGCTCCGTGGCGAGGTCACCCGCGTCCGGCTGGGGCCCGACGGCGCCGACCTGGAGCCGGTGACGGTGACCCCCGGCGAGGTGATGCTCCCCCTGGCCTCCGTCCCCCCCGCCGCCCTCCGCGCCGGGGTGCAGGGCGCCCGGGTGGTGCACCTGCGGATGATGGGGACCCCCGAGGCGCCGCACCGGGGCGAGGAGTCGAACGTGGCCGCCTTCGTCCTCCGCCCCGTGGTCCGCCGCCAGGCCGGCGACCCCTCGCTCGACGACGTCGCCGTCGTCGCCCCCGCCGACCCGCAGGTGGACCCCACGGTCGTCCGCGTGCGGGTGAGCCCGCTCGTCGGCCCCCGGCAGCGCGCCGAGCTCCTCCTGAACGAGTCCGGGGGCGCGGCGCGCAGCCTCCGCGTCGGCGCCCGGGAGCGCGCGGCCGACACCGACCTCCTCGAGTTCCACCTCCACAACGACCTGGGCGCGGGGACGTGGCTGGTGCGCGTGGTCGTCGACGGCGCCGAGAGCGTGCTGAGCGCGGGCCCGGGCGGGACGTGGGAGCGCCCGCGGGTGGTGGTGCCGTGACCCCCGACGCCTGGGCCGAGGCCAACCAGCGCCACCTGGTGGCGTCGCTCGCCCGCCTCCGGCGCGCCCTGGAGGCGCACGCGGCCGGGCATCCGTCCTCCGCGCCCGAAGGGGACGAGGAGCCGTGGACCCTCCCCGCGCCCCCCGCGCTCTCGCGGCTGGCCGAGGCGTTCGCCCTCTCCCCCTTCGAGCGCGACGTCGTCCTCCTGGCCGCGGGGGTGGAGATGGACGCCGCCTTCGCCGCCCTCTGCCGCGACGCCTCGGGGCGGGCGGCGCCCACCTTCGCGCTGGCGCTGGCGGCGCTCGCCGGGGCGCACTGGAGCGCGCTGGCGCCGGGCGCCCCGCTCCGCTACTGGCGGCTGGTGGAGGTGGGGGCGGGGGAGACGCTGGCCACCGCGCCGGTGCGGATCGACGAGCGCGTCCTCCACTTCCTGGGCGGGGCCGGGGGCCTCGACGAGCGCCTCCACGCCCTCGCCGAGCCGCTGGACGACGACCTCCCCCTCCCCCCCTCGCAGCGGCGGGCGGCCGCGCGGCTGGCGGAGCTCTGGGTGCGCCCCGCCGCGGTGGGCCCGCTGCCGGTGCTCTGCGGCGGCCCCTTCGCGGGGACGCGCGCCGTGGCCGCGGCGGCCAGCGCGGGGGTGGGGATGCGCCCCCACGCCGTCCGCGCCGCCGACCTCCCCGCCGGGGCGTCCGAGCGCGAGCAGCTGGCCCGCCTCTGGGACCGCGAGGCCGTCCTCGGCGCCGCCGCCCT
>DATACF010000854.1:0-3052 GCA_036259235.1 Longimicrobium sp.
ACGCCGACACCGCGCGCGCCGCCATCGACGGCGTCCTGGCCGCCGAGGGCGCCGGGGAGGCCGACCTCGCGCGCGCCGCCGCCGCCCGCTTCCGCCCCCGCCCCGGCGAAGACCCCGCCCGCGCCCGCCGCCGCCTCCACGACTTCCTCGCCCGCCGCGGCTTCGGCGGCGACGCCGTCCGCGCGGTGGTCGAGGAGACGCTGGGAGACGCGGACTTCGACGGGTAGGCGGCGGCGCGTTCCGCGGACGCCCGGTGCGAGCCGGGTTCGGCGGGCGCGATGAATCGCGCGTCTACATTGCTCTTTCCCGATTCCGGCATCGGACCGCCGGGCCGCCCCGTCCTTGCCGCCGCCGGGGGGGAATCCCATCATTCGACCGGCCCTGCCGTCCTCCCTTCCCGACGCCCCACCCGCCCCGCGCATGAAGAAGAAGATCGCCATCGCCCTCCTGGCGGTGCTCGCGCTCGTCCTGGTGGCCGCCCTCTCGGCGCGCTGGTACATCGGCCGCGCGGAGCCGAACCCGTCGCGAGGAGCGACGATCGCGGGGCTGAAGGACGAGGTGGAGGTGTGGCGCGATTCGCTGGGGGTGCCGCACGTGTGGGCCGAGAGCGAGGAAGACCTCTTCCGCGCCGTCGGCTACGTGCACGCGCAGGACCGGCTCTGGCAGATGGAGCTCTTCCGCCGCGTGGCCGACGGTCGGATGGCCGAGGTGCTGGGCGCGCGCCTGGTCGACACCGACCGCTTCCTCCGCACGCTGGGGATGGGGCGCGCGGCGGCCGAGAACGAGCGCGTCCTCACCCCCGAGGCCCGCCGCCTCCTCCAGGCCTACGCCGACGGCGTCAACGCCTGGATCCGCGGCCGCTCCGGCCCGCTCCCGCCCGAGTTCATGGTCCTCGGCGTCGAGCCCGAGCCGTGGACCGTCCGCAACTCGCTCTCCATCGCCAAGATCATGGCGTGGGACCTGGCCGACTGGGAGCCGGGGCTCCACCTCCAGCGCGCCCTCGACAACGTGGGCCCCGAGCTGGGCCGCGACCTCTTCCCCACCTACCCCGCCGGCGGCCTCACCATCCTCGGCGGCGACGGCCAGTGGCGCGGCAAGGGCGCCGCGCCCGCCCCGTCCGCCCCGGCGACGACCACGCCGCCCGCGCCCGTCTCCGGCGTCACGATGCCCGAGATCCCCCCGCTCGCCGCCGCCCTCCTCGACGGCGTCTCCATCGCCCGCGCGTCGAACTCGTGGGTCGTCGGCGGCGGCCGGACGAAGTCGGGGAAGCCGATCCTCGCCAACGACATGCACCTGGCGCTCCGGGCGCCGTCGCTCTGGTACCTGGGCGCCCTCCACGGCGGCGGGGTCGAGGTGGCGGGGATGATGCTCCCCGGCGTCCCCGTCGTCGTCGCCGGCCACGGGAAGCGCGTGGCCTGGGGGTACACCAACGCCATGGTCGACGACGTGGATTTCTTCGTCGAGGAGGTCGATCCTCAGGATTCGACGAGGTACCGCACGCAGGTCGGGTGGGCGTCGTTCGTCGTCCGCCCGGAGACGATCCGGGTGAAGGACGCGGCGCCGGTCGTCCACCGGGTGCGGACGACGCGGCACGGGCCGGTGATGTCGGACGTGGACGAGCGCGGGGGCGGGCGGGTGCTGGCCATGCGGTGGACGGCGCACGATCCGTCGAACGAGATGACGGCGCTCCTGGGGATGAACCGGGCGCGGAGCGCGGCGGAATTCACCCAGGCCCTCCGCGACTTCCGCAACCCGCACCAGAACGTCGTCTTCGCCGACGCCGAGGGGAACATCGGCTACTGGATGGGGGGCCGCGTCCCCGTGCGCCGCTCGGGCGACGGCGTCCTCCCGGTGGCGGGGTGGACGGGGGAGGGCGAGTGGGTGCGCTACCTCGACTTCGACGAGCACCCCCACGTCCTCAACCCCGCCGACGGCTTCGTGGTCACCGCCAACAACCGCCAGGTGGGCCCCGAGTACCCGCACCGGATCGCCAGCGACTGGGCCGAGCCGTACCGGGCCATGCGCATCCGCGAGATGGTCGAGGGCGCGCGGGATCTCACCGCCGCCGACGTGGCGCGCCAGCAGATGGACATCCGCGACGCCTTCGCCCGCCGCAACCTTCCCCACGCCCTCCGCGCGGCCGAGAGCGCGGGCGACTCCGCGAGCCTGCGCGAGCTGCGCGCCTGGGACGGCTCGGCGCGGCCGGACTCGCGGGCGGCGGCGCTCTTCTACACCTGGTTCGAGGCGCTCCGCCGCCGCGTGGGCGACGACGAGTTCCGCGGGAAGCCGGTCTACTTCCCCCGCGACGTGATGGACGCCCTCCTGGCGCGCGGCGGCGGCGCCTGGGTCGACGACGTCTCCACGCCCGAGACCGAGACGCTCGACGCGCTCTCGGCCGCCGCCATGCGCGAGGCGGCGGAGACGGTGGGGGCGAACACGTGGGGGGAGATGCACGCCACGCGGATCGACCACCCGCTGGGCGTGGTGAAGGTCCTCGACCGCGCGCTGGGGCTCAACATCGGCCCCTTCCCCAGCGGCGGCTCGTCGAACACGGTGAACGTCGCCTCCCACGGACGCACGCCGCCGTTCGTGAACACCTACGGCCCCAGCCAGCGCCACGTGGTCGACATGGCGGCGGTCGACGACGAGGGCGGCTTCGTGATCCCCACCGGCCAGTCCGGCATCCCCACCTCGCGCCACTACCGCGACCAGACCCCGATGTGGCGCACCGGCCTCCTTTGGCGCATCCCCCTCGACCGCGCCAAAGCCGAGGCGCGCGCGGTGAGCCGGATGAAGCTCAGTCCTGAGTCCTGAGTCCTAAGTACGGATCGGGTAATCACATCGGTGTCATCCTGAGGCCCGGCCACGCGTGCCCCGCCTCCGCGCAGAAGACGGCAGGGCCGTGAGGATCCAGCCGCGGAATGCGAAGGGGCCCGTCGCGGCCCTCGGTTAGATCCTTTACGGCCCTGCCGTCTTCTGCGCGGAGGCGGGGCACGCGTGGCCGGGCCTCAGGATGACACCGATGTGATTACCCGATCCGTACTTAGGACTC
>DATACF010000855.1:0-5071 GCA_036259235.1 Longimicrobium sp.
GGGTGAGCGTGCGCGCCTCGAAGCGGCGGTCGGCCGGGTCCTCGTCGTCGCGGCGGGCCTCCTGCGCGGTGACCGCGGCCACCGTGGCGACCAGGAGCGCCGCGGGGAAGGGGTGGAAGACCAGCGCGGGGAAGACGCCCAGCGCCATCCATCCCCCCGCCGCCAGCGCCACCCCGCGCGTCCCCAGCACCCCCGCCGGCCCGAAGCGGTGCCGCTGCAGCGCGGCGAGCACCCGCCCGCCGAAGAGCCCCAGCAGGAGGAGCGGCGCCAGCCGCAGCGCCTGCTCGCGCGCGGCCAGGCTCCCCAGCCAGAGGAGCGGCACCAGCAGATACACCAGCCCCATCAGCGGCAGCTCCAGCGCCAGCCGCCCCACCACCCGGGCGTTCACGTGGATGCGGCGCGCCACGGCCCGCTGGAGCAGTGCCCCCGCCAGCGCCCCCGCCGCGTTGGCCGCCAGGTCCATCACCGAGGCGTAGCGCCCCGGCTCGAAGAGCTGCGCCGCCTCCACCGCCGCGCTCAGCAGCAGCCCCAGCAGCGCCGCCTCCAGGACCCGCGATCCGAGCCGGTGGGGACGCGTCAGGGGGTGGAGGAAGCCCAGCGGCACGAAGAGCAGCACGTTCGCCACCATGTCGAACGGCTCGCCCACGTAGAACACCGTGACCTGCCGCGGCACGGCGAAGCGGAAGGGTGCCAGGGTGATGACCAGCACCACGCCCACGTAGTAGAGGAGGAGCACCCGGCTGAGCCGCGCGCGCGTGGGGGCGGGCGGCGGCGGGGCGGCGGCGGGGGGGCGGTGGCGCTCTGCACTGCTGCGGGTCCGGGATATTGACGAGGAGGAGGGATGCGGGTAAGGATCGGCACCTGGCCCCACAGATGCAAGGGAGGCGCGCACACCCCACCGGAGGACGGCATGAAGCTGTGGATCGACGCGGACGCGGCGCCGCGGGACGTCAAGGAGATCGTCTTCCGCGCCGCGAAGCGGCTGGCGCTGGAGACGGTGCTGGTCGCGAACCGGCGGCTCCCCACCCCGCCCGGCAACCCGCACGTGGCGGCGGTCCGCGTGGAGGGCGGCCCCGACGTGGCCGACCGCTACATCGCCGAGCACGCGGAGCCCGGCGACGTCGCGGTCACCGCCGACATCCCCCTCGCCGCGGCGCTGGTGGAGAAGGGGGTGGCGGCCATCGACCCGCGCGGGGAGGAGTTCACCGCCGACGTCGTGGGGGAGCGGCTCTCCGTGCGCGACTTCATGGACGGGCTGCGCGGGGCCGGCGTGGAGACGGGCGGAGCGCGCCCCTACGGCGCGCGGGAGAAGCAGGCGTTCGCCGCGGCGCTGGACCGGGTGCTGACCCGCGCGGCGCGGGGGCGCTGACCCGCCCTACCGCGACCGGACGCGCCCGCGGAAGCTCCCCTCGAAGCGCGCGGCCGGCCCCACGGGGGCGTGCTCCATCACGGCGCTCGCCTCGAACTCCACAGTCCCGGAGACCCACCCGTCCGCCTGCTCGCGGATGGTCAGCGTTCCCGCGCCGGGGCGGGTGGTGGCGTACGCCGCGGTGCGCACGTCGCCTCCCACCAGATAGGTGAGCTCCGCGTCGCCGGGCCCCAGCGGGTAGTCGCCGGGGCCCCGCGCCGGGACCCGGATCCACACGTACGCCGACGGGAGCTGCCCCGCGTCCGGCGGCGTGACGCCCGACACGCGCAGCGTGTCACCCGCCGCGCTCCGCTCCAGGGTGGCCGAGGCGTCGCCCAGCCAGGGCCGGCCGGCCCACTCGGCCACGAAGCCCGGGACCGAGGCCGGCCCCGGCCCCACCCCGTCGCCGCAGGCCGCGGCGGCCGCGACCATCCCCGCCAGGAGCAGCGGGCCGACTCCCGCACGAAACGTTTTCACGAGCCACTCTCCGGAAGGGGTGCACGGCATCCATCGTCTCCCTTCGGACGGCGCGGGGCGGGCGCCGGTCACCGTCCCGTGGCTCAACGGTTACGACAGGAACGCCCCGCCCGGCCTGGACCCGGAGCGGGGTGTTTCGGTCAGGTACATACTCCCGGACGAAGTCTCGGCCCGCACACGGAGCAGAAGTAGTGCGCCGTCCGACACCGGCACCGCTCGTCGGGCGGTTGAACGGCCGAGCTCGGTTCCGCGACGGACGACGGCGGCTACTCGGCTCGCAGCGCCTCCGTCGGCTGGATGCGGAGGCCGCGGCGGACCGGCCCGCCGGCGGCGATGAGCCCGATGATGAGCATGAACACGGCGGTCCCGGGGACGAGCAGCAGAGCGGTCCCGTCCATCAGCGCGCCGCCGCTCAGCCGGTCGAGCGCCACCGCCGCGGCGAGACCGACACCGACGCCGAGCGCAAGCTGCCGCATCGCACGGGCGAGCACGCTCGTCACGATGCGGCGCGCCGATGCGCCGAGCGCCGAGCGGATCCCGATCTCGCGCTGCCGCTGGTTCACGGTGAACGACATGAGTGCGTGGATCCCGGCCGCCGAGAGGAGGAGCACGCTCCCGGTGACGAGGGCGATGACGAGCGCCAGCCGCGCGCCCCCTCGCGTGTACTCGCGGTACATCGCGCCGAGCGCGCTCGTCGAGGACAGCCGCAGCATCGGGTCGATGGGGGTGGCGATGCGACGCAGCGTCGGCGCGAACGCCTCCGGCGTCCGGCCGCGCAGCCGGATCGTCAGCAGTCCGCCGCTCGACTCCCCCGGCACCTCCAGGTGATACATCATGCGCGCGCTCCCCTCCCCGGGGGTGCTGACGCCGGCGGGGAAGTCCTCGACGACGCCGGCGATGGTGTGCCACGGGTTCACGTCGTCGCCGTAGCTCCGGTAGCGGACGCGGCGGCCCACCGGGTCGCCGGCGCCCAGGACCTCGGTGGCGAAGCTGCGGTTCACGATCACCGGACGGTCGGTTTCGGGGAGCGCGGCGTCCGCCGCCGCGAAGGTCCGCCCCGCGACCAATCGCACGCCGAACAGGCCGAAGTAGCTCGTGTCCACCGTGCCGACACGGACCCTCCGCGGGGGCAGGTCCGCCCCATCCACCTCGATCACCTCCCCGGCCCCTTCCCACGGGGCGCCGCTGGTGACGGTCGCGCCGACGACCCCCGGCTCGGTCGCGAGCCGCGCGAGCAGCGCGGTCACGATCGTGCGCGCGCTGTCGGCCGCAACGCTGTCCGCGCGCGCGTCGGTGGTCGCCTCGAAGTCGCGCTCGACGAGGAACCACGTCGAGAGGTACTCGCCCGCCGCGAACCCGGGCTGGCGTAGCGCCATCTGGACCGTCTGCCTGCCCTTGAGCATCGCCGGCGGGAGGACGGCCACTGCAATCGCGACCTGGGCGACGATGAGGACCGTCCACGTGCGCCCGAGCTGCGCCCGCGCGCCGCTCCCGATGCTCCCCATCGCGGCGCGGAGCTGTGCGCCGGTGGCTCGAAGCGCGGGGAGGACGCCGACGATCACTGCGGCGAGCACGGCCAGCGCCAGCGCGTACAGCACGGTGCCGAGCGAGAGGCCGGAGTGGATCCAGAACGGGGCGCGCCCGTCGTAGGCGTCGGCGAGGGCGCGGTCGAACATGCGGAGGCCGATGGCGACGATCCCCAGGCCGACGAGCGCCGAGAGCCCCGAGAGGACGAACGCCTCGGCGAAGAGCTGCGCGACGATGCGGCCCCGCGTCGCGCCGAGGGCGGTGCGCACGGCGATCTCGGCGGTGCGGGTGACGGTGCGCGCGTACACGAGCACCGCCACGTTCGTGGCGACGACGACGAGGAGGAGCGCGATCAGGAACCGCAGCACCGCCATCGTCTCCGACTCGCTCTCGGCCTCGCCGTTGACGAAGACGTCCGTGTAGGGGATGACGCGGGATTGCAGGTGCGCGAGCGCCGCCGGGCCCTCGGCGGCGAGGCGGCGGCCGATCACGCTCAGCTCCACCTGCGCCGACTCCTTCGTCGCGCCGGGGGCGAGGCGGCCGAACACGTGGAGGCTGGGCCCCGTCCCCGGCGCGACCTGCGCGCGCGGGTCGATGCGGAGCGGGATCCAGTACTGGTGATTGACCGGGAAGGCGAACCCGTCCGGCATGACGCCGACGATGGTGTGCGTGGTGCGGCCGATTCGGATCTCCCGCCCGACGATCGCGGGGTCGCCGCCGAAGCGCGACTCCCAGGCGTCGTAGCCGATCACCGCCACCGGCGGCGCGCCCGGCCGCTCGTCGTTGTCGAGGAGGGTGCGGCCGAGGAGCGGGGGCACCCGCGCCACCCGGAAGCCGGACGCCGTCATCTCGGCGAGCGTGATCGGCTCCCCCTGCCCCGTCTCCATGACGATGTTGCGCCCGACGGTGCGGAAGGCGCCGAGATCGACGACCGAGCGCAGCTCGCGCCGCCAGGCCAGGAAGTCGTGCAGCACCCGCGTGTCCTTGAACTGCCGCTGCGTGTCGAACCTGGCGAGGGCGACGATCCGGTCGCCCTCGTGCAACGGCAGCCTGGGATAGAAGTACGAGTTGACGACCGCGTAGGCGCCGGCGCCGAGGGCGACGGCGACGGCCATGCCGAGGCCGCCGACGAGGGCTAGGCCGGGGGACTTGGCGAGCATCCGCCCCCCGAGCTTGAGGTCGAGCACGGACGGCGCCGCGTCGGCGGCGAAGAGGCCGCGGATGCCGCGGGCGATGCGGTCGAGGGTGAATCGCACGGCGACGGAGAAGGTCTCGAGCCAGTACCAGGCGGCGGCGGCGGCAGCACCCGACGCGGCGCGGCGGGCGACGTAGAGCTCGTGGAGGTCGCCGTCGATGGCGTCGCGCGCGTCGGCGGGGATGGCGTGGCGGAGGAGGGCACGGGGGAGGCGCGGGGGCGCGGGGGCGGCGCTCACCGCGCCCCCAGCCATGTGGGGTCGAGCCCATGCCACATCTGCTCGGCGACGCGGCGCGCCTCGCGCAACGCCCTCGCCCCCTCGGCTTCGAGCTTCACGTAGCGCCGCCCCTTTCCGCCACGCTCGGGGGTGGGGTCGCTCATCCACGACGAGACGAACCCTTTCTCCTCGAGCCGGCGTAGGGTGATGTAGACGGCGGCGCGGGAGACGCTCCGTCCGGTGCGCC
>DATACF010000856.1:0-17298 GCA_036259235.1 Longimicrobium sp.
CCGCACGCCCACCGCGTGCGGGGAGAGGGGAGAACTTCAAATCCGATCCGCGACCCCGCCCTCCCCCTTCCCGCATCGCCCCCGAGCGCCCAAATTGGTGCGCTCGAAGCTCTTCCGCCGTGCCCCCTCCGCGCAGTCTCCGGCCATGAACCTCCCTCCGGACCCACCCGCCGCGGCCCCCCGCGCCGTCGCGGCGCCGCCGCGCCCCATCCCGACACTGGGGGCCTCGAAGCGCCGCACGCCGGACCGCCCCTGCCTCAACTGCGGCGACGCCACGGTCGGCAACTTCTGCCCCGCGTGCGGGCAGCGGAAGGTGGAGGTGCGCATCTCGCTGCGGCGGATGCTGATGGAGGCGCTGGACGACCAGTTCTCGGTGAACTCGGCGCTCCCGCGGACGCTGGGGGCCCTCTTCTTCCGCCCCGGCCACCTCACCCGCGAGTACATGGCCGGGCGGATCGTGCGCTACATCCCGCCCTTCCGCCTCTACCTCGTCTCGTCGGTCGCCTTCTTCCTGGCCCTCTCCTTCTCGCCGGGGGTGCGCGCCCCGCTGAAGGAGGGCCACATCTCGGGGATCACCCTCGGGACCGACACCGCGCGGGCGGAGGCGCGCCGCGCGCAAGTCCCGCCCCCGGAAGTCCCCGCGCCGGGGAGCGGCGCCGCCATCCAGCGCCCCCCGCCGCCCCCCGCGCCCCCCGGCGCCGGGTGGATGGGCGACGTGAACATCAACACCGGGAACGTCACCGTCGACAGCATCCTCCGCGCGAAGGTCGACCGGCTGAACCGGATGCCGCCGGAGGAGGCCGTGGGCCAGGTGATGTCGGACTACATGGAGCACGTCCCCCAGATGATGTTCGTGCTCCTCCCGGTGTTCGCGGCCATCCTCAAGCTCCTGTACCTCCGGCGGGGCCGCTTCTACGTCGAGCACTTCGTGTTCGCGCTCCACACGCACGCCGTCGCCTTCCTCACGTACACGGCGATCCTCCTCTCGCCCTGGCGTCCGGCGGAGGGCGTGCTGGGCCTGTGGATCATCCTCTACGTCTACCTCGCCATGAAGGCCGTCTACGGCCAGGGGTGGATCAAGACGGGGGCGAAGTACATGACCCTCGGCTTCACCTACTTCACGACGATGCTCCTCGCGGGCTTCGCCCTCCTGATCGTCACGCTGCTGATGATGTAGGGCGCGGTGAGGGTGAGTGCGACGGGCGGTGGGTGCGCGGCGCCGGCTCCGCGACCCTCCCCCTGGCGGCTCGCCGTAGGCTCGCCGCCTGTCCCTCTCCCGAACCACGGGAGAGGGACGTTTGCATTCGTGCGCCGCGCGGGCCGCGGTGTGAGGGAAAGCTCGAAGGTCGCGGACCGGGATGGAGCTCTCCCCTCACCACGCACGCCCACTGCGTGCGGGGGGAGGGGCCGGGGGAGGGGGGCGCCGGGGCGGCGGAATGCGGCGAACGCCCGTCGAAGCGCGATCGAAGCTCCGCCGTTGAAGGGCAGCCCGGCCCGGAGCGCAGCGGAGGGACACGCCCAAGTCCCTAGTGGCCGTTCGCAGTGCGAGAGGCCCCGAATCCGCCCCAAAGCCAGAAGGCCGCCCCGAAGGACGGCCTCCCCAAGCTCCAGAAACGAAAACCGCGCGGCTCAGACCCCCGCGGTGGCGGGCTCTTCGAGCAGCGCGCTCAGCATTTCCAGGTGTTGCGGGGTGCAGTAGAGCCGAATCTCGCCGCGCTCGCCGGAGCGGACCCGCGGCCGGGTGAAGCAGACCACGCGCCGCGTGCGGCAGAGGTGGTCGAGGGCCCGCGCGGCGCGGGGCGTGTCGGGCATCCGGTCCTTCTTGCGCCACCCCAGGTGCACCGCCACCTCCTCGGCCGAGACGGCGTCGTGGATGGTGGGGTTGAAGGCGTCCTCGGAGAGCGTCTCGATCACCAGCTCGCGGTCGCGGAGGTAGCGGAAGGCCTTGTCGGCGTCCTTCGCGCACCCTTCCTCGTTCGGCACCTCGGCGGCGGCGACCCCCACCAGCGTGCAGCACTCGGTGCCGACCGCCGCTTCCTCGTCGCCGTCCTTCCACTGCTCCATCGCCATCGCCTCGGCCGCCTTGCGGCTCCCGGCGTCCACCGCGTACCGCACCGTCTGCTGGAAGGTGATCTCCACCTCGAAACGCTTCTGGCCCATCGGCTCAGTGCCTCCCCTCGCTGCGCGATCGACTTCGTTATGGATTGTATGGCGGCGGGATCTGTTTCCCCATCCGCCCGCCTATGCCAGAACCGGGCCGCCGACCTCGAAGGGCCACCCCGCGCGCAAACGTGACACTGTTCGCGCGGGCGGCAGCCCTAGTTTAAACGATTCTCACGCGGAGGTCCACTGGGCAAACGAACGCTCGTCCCGCTCCGCCGCCCGCGCCCGCGGCGCCGTGGCGTGCAACCACGGGCGGGAGAACACGATAGCCCCGGCGGCGTATCAACCGTGTCCCCGAACGGCCGCGGTTTCCCATCCGTCCGCGCGGCGGTTAGATTCCGGGCCGCCGGGGGCCGAACAAGCGAGCGAGATCCCTTCCGCACCGACGTATCAGAGCGATGCCGCCGATCCAGCGCAGGAAGACCGTCACCGTGTGGGTGGGCGACGTCCCCGTGGGGGGCGACCACCCGGTGGTGGTGCAGTCGATGACCAACACCGACACCGCCGACATCGAGGGGACCGTCCGGCAGGTGGCGGCGCTCTGGCGCGCCGGGAGCCAGATCGTCCGCGTGACGGTCAACAACGAGGAGGCGGCGCGCGCCGTCCCCTACATCGTGGAGCTCCTGGAGGGGCGCGGGGTGCGCGTCCCCATCGTGGGCGACTTCCACTACAACGGGCACCTCCTCCTCCACAGGTTCCCGGAGTGCGCGCGGGCGCTGGCCAAGTACCGGATCAACCCGGGGAACGTGGGCGCCAAGCGCCACGACGAGAACTTCGCGGCGATCATCGAGAAGGCGCTGGAGAACGACAAGCCGGTGCGGATCGGGGTCAACTGGGGCTCGCTCGACCAGGCGCTCCTGACCGAGATGATGGACGCCAACGCCGCCCGCCCGCCGGCGGAGCGCCTGGACGCCAAGACGGTGATGATGGAGGCGATGGTCGAGAGCGCCATGCGGAGCGCCGCGCTCGCCGAGCGGCTGGGGCTCCTGCACGACCGGATCATCCTCTCGGGGAAGGTCAGCGGGGTGCAGGACCTGGTGTCGGTCTACCGGATGCTGGCGCCGCTCTCCGACTACCCCCTCCACCTGGGGCTCACCGAGGCGGGGATGGGGACCAAGGGGGTCGTGGCCTCCACGGCGGGGCTCTCGATCCTCCTCCAGGAGGGGATCGGCGACACCATCCGCGTCTCGCTGACGCCGAAGCCGGGGGGCGACCGGACCGAGGAGGTGCACGTGGCGCAGCAGATCCTCCAGAGCCTGGAGATCCGCTCGTTCACCCCCCAGGTCACCAGCTGCCCCGGGTGCGGGCGGACGACGTCGACCTACTTCCAGAAGCTGGCCGAGGACATCCAGGGGTACCTCCGCGACCAGATGCCGGTGTGGCGCGAGACGCACCCGGGCGTCGAGGAGATGAAGGTGGCGGTGATGGGGTGCGTGGTGAACGGCCCCGGCGAATCGAAGCACGCCAACCTGGGGATCTCCCTCCCCGGCACCTTCGAGGAGCCCAAGGCCCCCGTCTACGTCGACGGCGAGCACCGCACCACCCTCCGCGGCGACCACATCGCCGAGGAGTTCAAGCGCATCCTCGACGACTACGTCGAGAGCCACTACCCGGCCCGCGCGCCGCGGCCCGCCGTGGAGGCCGCGGGGGTCTGAGGCCGCGGTTCGATGAGGCGTTTCGACGCGAAGACGGCGGGGGCGGAGGAGAGATCCTCTGCCCTTTCGCTTTTGGGGCCGCTCCGTTCCTGGCTGTCAGAGAAAGCGCTCGCTCCGATTCCCCGCCGCGGCCGCTCATCGCGGGGGGCCGTGTACTTCTACCGGTACCACGTCGTGACGGAGGACGGCACGATCCTGCGTGTGGTGAACTGCCACATCCCCGCTACCGCCACGGCGGTCGAGCTGACGCACCGCTGGCTCCGCGTCCCGGAGGAGGCCCGCCGCCGCTGGGAGGGTGTGCCCGCTGGAGCCGGTCACGGGGATCGGCGATCCGAAGGAGGAAGACCCGGGATGCGGCGCGACCTGCTGGCGGCGGGCCTCCTCCGGGACGTGGAGCCAGCGGTGCGGCGCGCGGACGGGCGGGACGGGGGCTCCGGGGCGGGAAAACCGTTCCGGCGGTCCATCTCAAGGAGGACGGTTCACGTGTCCACGTCCTTCATGGAGGCCGAGATGACGGTCGAGAACGCCGGTCCGGGACCGGGAGGCGAGTGCGTGGTCCCCGAGTACGACCTCCGGGGGCCGCAGGTGGAGCCCGAAGCGAGCTACTGGAACCACTGCCCGCAGCTCCGGCTCGTCTCCATCGACGAGCTCACGGCGATCACGGACAACCCGGACGACCCGGGGTTCTTCCCGCCGTACCCGGACCCCTGCGACCCGCGGGGGAGGAGGATCATCGAGGAGGAGATGAGGGAGCTCCTCGAACTCCAGCGGCTCCGCGACGACCCCTGCGCCCTGGAGAGCCCGGGCGACTGCCCGGCGCTGGGGAAGACGCCCTGCGACTTCGTGGAGCGGCTCCCCTCCGCGTTCGGGTGCCGGGCGCCGGTCAGCCGGCTCTTCGACCTCCAGCCCCCGCCGCTGGGGGCGGTGCAGGCCAACCGCCTCCCCGGGCAGCGGGTCATCCGCACCGGGCGGGGGATGGCGCGCGCCGTGGAGGCGGAGACGCCGGGGCTCTTCCACCGCCACGCCCTCAACTACCTGATCACCACCCGCTCGTGGTCGCCGCCGCGCCAGGCGCTGGTGTGGGCGGCGCTGGACGTGGCCATCGCCAGCGCGCTCCAGGCCGCGTGGTACTACAAGTGGCTGGGAGAGCGCCCCGGCCTGCCCCCCGACCTGCGCCTCACCTCGCGGCGCGAGCGGCCGATCGAGTACGCGCTCCGCAACCGGAGCGGCCTCGACGTGCTCTTCGACCGCCCCGACGAGCTCAACCCGAGCTACATCCTCTGCCCCGACGCACGCCCGTGCGGCGACGACCGCCGGCCGGTGAGCCCCGGCACCCCGCGCCACCCCGCCTACCCGTCGGGGCACAGCACCTACGCGGGCGCGGCCAGCACCGTCCTCGCCTTCTTCTTCGGGAACGACTGCACGCCCGAGTTCCTCACCGGCGGCGCCCCGCCGTCCACCATCGGCGAGGAGCTGAGGAACATGGCCGACAACATCGGGATGGGGCGGCTCTGGGCGGGGATCCACTGGCGGAGCGACCACGAGGCCGGCCTCAAGCTCGGCCAGGTCGTGGGATGCCTGGTGATCCGCCAGCTCGCCGCCATCTGCGGCAGCCAGTTCGACCTGTGCGGCCCGATGCCGATGATGATGATCGACCCGTGCGACTGCGCGCAGCGGGTCCCGTGCGACGACCGGGAGCCGCCGTCGATCGAGCGGCTGCGCAAGGAGGCGGAGCGCTGCGAGAAGGCCTGCCGCGAGGCGCACGCGGCCGAGGACCCGAAGCCGTGCCCGGCGCCGGAGCGCGAGAAGGCCGCGACGCCCGAGGGGCGCGACCTCCGGAGCGTCCAGCAGGGCGCCAGGTAGCCGCACCGACCGACAGGTCCGGCCGCCACGGCGCGAAGCCCCCGGGGACGCCCCCCGGGGGCTTCGCTCTTTCCAGGGCCGTCCAGCACCCGAGTACAACATTTTTAACAAACACCTTTGACAATTCTGACGGGAATCGTATATTCAATCTGCCGCGGCAACTCCACAGGTTTAACACCCATCAAGGAGACCGCGCGATGTGTACCGTGCCCGAGTACTCGCTTACGGGTAAGCAGGTCGAGCCCGAGGCGAGCTTCTGGAACCACTGCCCGCAGCTGAGGCTGGTCGACATCAAGGAGCTGCTGGCGATCACCGACGACCCGGGGCACCCCGGGTACTTCCCGCCCTACCCCGACCCCTGCACGCCCGCCGGGCAGGCGCTCATCGACCAGGAGTTCAAGGAGATCTACGAGCTCTCGATGCTGCGCGACGACCCGTGCGCCCTGGTGAAGGACTGCGGGCAGGTGGCGCTGGGCCCCTGGCCCTGCGAGTTCATCAAGGACCTCCCCTTCGCCTTCGGCTGCCGGGCGCCGATCAGCAAGCTGCTGAACCTGCAGCCCGAGCCGCTGGGGGCCGTGACGGTCAACCGCCTCCCCGGGCAGCAGGTGATCCGCACCGGCCGCGGGCTGGCGCGGGCGTTCGAGAACGAGACGCCGGGGATCTTCCACCGCCACGCGCTCAACTACCTGATCACCACCCGGCAGTGGTCGCCCCCGCGCCAGGCGCTGGTGTGGGCGGCGCTCGACGTGGCCATCGCCAGCGCGCTGCAGGCGGCGTGGTACTACAAGTGGCTGAGCCCGAAGCCGCTCACCGCGCGCCGCGAGCGCCCCGCCGAGTACGCCGCCCGCAACGGGATCAAGTTCGACGTCCTGTACGACCGGCCGGACGAGCTGAACCCCAACTACTACCTCTGCCCCGACGCGCGCCCGTGCGGCCAGCCGATCGCGCTCTCGCCCGGGACGCCGCGCCATCCGGCGTACCCGTCGGGCCACAGCACCTACGCCGGCGCGGCGAGCACCATCCTGTCGTTCTTCTTCGGCAACGACCGCACGCCGGGCTTCCTGAGCGGGTGCACCATGTCGAGCCACATCGCGCTCGAGCTGCAGAACCTGGCCGACAACATCGGGATGGCGCGCCTCTGGGCCGGGGTGCACTGGCGGAGCGACCACGAGGCCGGCCTCAAGCTGGGCCAGGTGGTGGCCTGCCTGGTGATCCGCCAGCTCGCCTCCATCTGCGGCGGCCAGTTCGACCTCTGCGGCCCGATGCCGATGATGATGATCGACCAGTGCGACTGCGCGCAGTCGGTCCCCTGCCCGGACGACAAGCCGCCCACGATCGACGAGCTGAAGCAGAAGGCGTGGTCGTGCCGTGAGCACTGCCCGCCCTGCGGCACCTCGCTCGAGGTGAGCCCCATCCCCTGCCCCGGTCCCGACTGAGCCGGCGGCCAGCGAAACCTGAACCCGGGGCACCGGACCGCATAGCCGTCCGGGGCTCCGGCCCGTTCCGCGTTGGACATACTGGTGTTGCAGATTCTGAATGCCGCATGTAAAGTGATACGCACTTTTCCGCCGTCCCGTGCAGTCCCACCGCTCCCATCCCCCCTTGGAGGCACGCATGAGGTCCCTCAAGCTCCTGGCCGGCATCGCGCTGGCCGCGCTCTTCGCCGTCGCCTGCGACAGCGCCGTCGGATCGTCCGACCGCGAAGGCCGCCCCCTCCCCGCGCCGGGCGCGCCGTCGTTCTCCGTCGGCCCCACGGCCACGGTGCGGGTGCTCTGCCCCGCCAAGCTGCAGACGGGGGGCTTCGGGTACTGCTACGCCATCGCGGTCGACTCGCTGGGCTTCGCCACCGGCTCGTCGGTGGACAGCTGGTCCGGGAGCAACGTCAACGTCCTGGTGGTGACCTCGACGGGGCAGATCGTGGCCTCGGGCGTGGGGACGGCCACGGTGACCGCCACCATCGACGGCGTCACCGGCAACGAGTCGGTGAAGGTGAGCACCAGCGTCGACCCGAGCGTCTCCATCGACGGCACGCCGCTGGCCAAGCCCAACGTGGCCTGCTCCTTCACCGCCCTCCCCAGCGGGGGTGAGCCGCCCTACACCTACGTCTGGAGCAAGACGGGGAGCGCCACCGGGAGCGCGAGCGGCGACACCTGGACGGGCCAGAGTCCCTCGACCTACACCCTGAGCGTCGTCCTCACCGACTCCGACGGCCGCAAGGCCACCGCCAGCCACACGGTGACGGTCCTCTCGGGCGCGCCGAACTGCTGAAGACCGGGATCAGGGAAGATGAAAACGGCCCGGCCGCATCGCGCGGCCGGGCCGTTCGTCTTCGTCCGCCGTCACCCTGAACCGCGGGGCGCCTGCGGCGCGGGGCCGTCTTCCTCCGATCTCAGGACTCAGGACTTAGGACTCAGGACTTAGGACTCAGCACTTAGGACTCCCCGCCTCGCCCGCGCCCCCGCCGTCGCGAGGTAGATCACCGCCGCCCCCACCAGCACCGCGCCCGCCACCGCCCACTCGCGGAGCGTGATCGACGTCAGGAGCCAGGCGATGGCGGCCAGCGCCAGGAAGGGGACCACCGCGCCGCCGGGGACGCGGAAGGGGATGCCGCCGGCCTGGACGCCGCGGCGGCGGAGCTGCCAGGCGGCCAGGCAGCACCCGGCGTAGAGGAGGAGCGTCGCGAGGTTGGCGAGGACCGCCAGCCGCTCGAACTCGCCGGTCACCGCGAGGACGGCGGTGACGGCGGCCTGCGCCCAGATGGCCACGTGCGGGGTGCGGTGGCGCGGGTGCACCGCGGCCAGCGCGCGGGGGAGGAAGCCGTCGCGCCCCAGCGCGAAGAGGGCGCGGGGGACGGCGAGCGTCATCCCCCCGATGTAGCCGAACATCGACACCGAGGCGCCCACCAGGAGGAGCGTGCGCCCCGCGGGGCCCATCGCCCGCCCCGCCGCGTCGGCCAGCGGGGTGGCGCTCCCGGCCAGGTCGGCGCCCAGGATCCCCTGCGTCACCAGGTGGATGGCGACGTAGAGGAGGGTGACCCCCGCCATCGCCACGAAGACCGCGCGGGGGACGGTCCGCGCCACGTCGCGTACCTCGCCGCTGGGGACGAGCGCGCTCTCGATCCCCGCGAAGGCGAAGATCAGCACCATCGCCGCCCGGGCCACGTCGCCCGCCGCCGGCGCCGCCTCCACCGCCAGCGCCTCGCCCCGCGCCGCGAAGGCGCCCACCAGGACCAGGAGGACGAGCGGGAGGAGCTTGGCCACGGTGGCGACGGTGTTCACCGCCGTCCCCTGCTTCACCCCGGCGACGTTGATCACGGAGAAGAGGGCGAGCGTCGCCAGGAGGAGGACGGCGCGGGGAACGGGGCCGGCGAGGGCGGGGACGAGCGCCCCCACCGAGTCGGCGAAGATGGTGGCGACGGCCGAGAGGGCCAGCGTCCCCACCACCCAGAGCATCACCCCCGCCACGAAGCCCACGAAGGGCCCGAAGGCCACCTCCACGTACGCGTACGGGCCGCCGGTGAGGTCGACGCGGCTCCCCGCCTCGGCGAAGCAGAGGACGATGAGCGCCATCACCACGGCGCACGCCAGGTACGCCAGCGGCGCCGCCGTCCCCAGCGCCCCCGCCGCGGAGGCTGGGAGGCGGAAGATCCCGCCGCCCACGGTGACGTTGACGATCCCCGCGGCCAGCGCCCATACGCCCAGGGCGCGGACCAGGGTCTCCTGCGTGGACTCCGGTCGTGACATGTGGATGTGTTTTCGGGACGGAGAAGGGCGGAAGGAAGGCGCACAAGCTTCGCGCGCCGGCGTCGTCGGCGCAAGCGGCCGTCTGGAAAAGGCTCACGCAGAGGCAGCAGAGGACTTCGAAGCGGTTCCTCTGCTGTCCTCTGCTGCCTCTGCGTGAGGTTCGCCGTTCCGCCGTTCCGCTCAGACGACCGGGCCGCGCACCACGGGGTCGGGGGCGTCGGTGCTGCGGGCGACGAAGAGGTTGGGGATGAAGAGGTTGCCGCTGTCGGGCCACTGCTCCTTCGCGCACTGGTAGCCGTACTCGAGGTTGGCCTTCATCGCCGCGGGGTCGAACTCCAGCGTGTCCCCCTCCAGCAGCTTCCGGGGGCGGATGACGCGCAGCGACACCGCCGTCTTCCCCGCGAAGGGGCTGGGCGCGCCGGCGGGGGCGAGCGCCTGGGGAAGGGTCTCGGCCGGGAGAGGACGGGCCGGTCTCGCGCGGACCGGTCGCGTCCGCCAGCCGTTCGGGGCGCGCGCGCCCCGGCGGTGAGGCTCCTCCACCCCAGCCGCGCTCCGAAAGAGGCAAACTTCAGACAGGCGACGGGAAAATGAATGCGTTGCCCGGACTCGGCTTACCCCGGCGGGCCGCTGCCATGTGACGCGCGGCGCGGCTTATGCCCCCCGGAGACACGCGCGCCTCCCGGGCGGACGGGGAGGCGCGTGAACGGCCCCTCGGACGGCTCCGCCTCCCTTCCCGCACCGCCGTCCTCCCGCGCGCCCGGCTTCCCGGCGTGGCCGCACGCCCTCCGTGCGGTCCACGACGCGCCCCGTCCCCATCGCCGCTCCATGCGAAGCGATCCCCGCGACCCCGGCGCCGGCCGGCCCGCCGCGGAGGTCCGGGCGTCCTTCGTCGTCCGCCACCGGGTCCGGCGGACACGCACCCCCAAGGCAGGAGGTCCCCATGAGCAGCCTGAACCTGGAGCTCTCGATCATCAACGTCCGCTGCGTCGACGAGACCGAGCACGAAGGCCTGGGAGAATGGGTCGCCAACGACGACGTGCGGCTGCGGGCGCTCCTCCTCAGCGAGGACAGCGACGCCCATCTCACCGAGATCCAGACCCCGACCTTCCTCCTCGGCGACAACTACCAGGACGGAACGGCGGTCGCCACCCGCGTGACGCTGGGGAGCGTGCGCGTCCTCGCGACGCAGGCGTTCCCGGTCGGCGTGAGCGCCGGCCTCTTCCTGTTCGAGGAGGACTGGTTCGGGGACATGGGCGCGATCGAGGGCGCCATCCGGGGCTACGCGGACGCCGCCCGGACCGCGCACGGTCTCCTGAGCACGATCATCGGCCTCTTCCCGGGCCCCTGGACGCGGATCGCCTCCGGGATCGGGAGCATCGCCGCGGTGGTCGAGCCGCTGATCGCGCACCTGGTCCTGGCCGCCGGCAACGACCTCTTCCCGCCCCGCGACGTCACCCTCCTCCTCCCGGCCTTCGCCGCCGACCTCGCCGCCGCCGACCGGAGGGGGATCGTCACGTTCGAGGGGCACGGAGGGACGTACCAGCTCACCTACGAGTGGCGGACGCGCCGCGACCGGTGGACCCTCCTCGACGCGAACCCGAGGACGCGCCTCCTCGCCGCCGACGGCCGGGAGCTCTACCAGCTGCACGACGACGGGAAGGTCTGGCGCTTCACCGGCACGGGGTGGGCGATGATCGACCGCAACCCGGCCACCGTGCACATCGCCGCCTCCGGGGGCGCGCTCTACCAGATGCACCGCGACGGGAAGATCTGGCGCTACACCGGGACGCCGCTCACCGGGTGGGAGCTCCTCGACCGGAACCCCGCCACCCGCGAGATCTTCGCGGACGGGCCGCACCTCTACCAGCGCCACGCGGACGGGAAGGTCTGGCGCTACACCGGCCCGCCGCTCACGGGGTGGGAGCTCCTCGACCAGAACCCCGCCACGGCGCAGATCGCCGCCGCCGGGGGCGCCCTCTACCAGCGGCACCGCGACGGGAAGGTCTGGCGCTTCACCGGGCCGCCCCTCACCGGGTGGGAGCTCCTCGACCAGAACCCGGCCACCCGGCGGATCGCCGCCGGCGGCGACCAGCTCTACCAGCTGCACCACGACGGGAAGATCTGGCGCTACACCGGCCCGCCGCTCACCGGGTGGGAGCTGATCGACCACAACCCGGCGACCCGGCAGATCGTCGCCAGCGGCGCGCACCTCTACCAGGTGCACGACGGCGGCTCGATCTGGCACTACACGGGCCCGCCGGTCACGGGGTGGGCGCGGCTCGACGCCAACCCCGCCACCCGCGAGGTCGTCGCGAGCGGCCCGTTCGTCTACCAGCGCCACTCCGACGGGAAGGTCTGGATGCACGCCGTCTGAGCGCGCGCGGAAGCGGCTCGCCCGTCTCCGGGCGGGCCCGCCGCTTCCGCGCGGTCTTTCCTTCGTGGGAGGGAGGCTACGGCGAGACCAGCGGGAGGCGGAGGGTGAAGGTGCTCCCCTCGCCGGGGGCGCTGCGGGCCTCGATCTCGGCCCCCAGGAGGCGCGCCAGGCGGCGGGCGACGGAGAGCCCCAGCCCGGTGCCCCCCGCGCGGCGGACGAGGGGGTTCTCGGCCTGCCAGAAGGGTTCCCAGATCCGCTCCAGGTGCTCGGGGGCGATCCCCACCCCCGTGTCGCGCACCTCCACCACCAGCGCCGCCGCCTCGCGCCGGGCGCCCGCGCGCACCTCGCCGGCCTCGGTGAACTTGACGGCGTTGGAGAGGAGGTGGGCCAGCACCTGCGCCACCCGCTCCCGGTCGGTGTGCGCCGGGCAGGGCCCGTCGCGCTCGACGTGGAGCGACACCCCCTTCTCGCGCGCCAGCGGCGCCACCCCCAGCGCCGCCTCGCCCAGGAGCTCGCCCAGCTCCACCCGCTCCAGCCGGAGCGCGTCCGGCGCCGTCTCCATCCGCGTGTAGGCCAGGACGTCGTCGATGATCCCCTGGAGCTGCCGCGCGCTGGCGGCGATCCGCTCCACCGGGCGGCGCTGCGCCTCGGCCAGCGTCCCCGCCTCGCCGTCGCGGAGGAGCTCGGCGAAGCCGGTGATGACCCCCAGCGGCGTCTTGAGCTCGTGGGTCACCACCGCCAGGAAGTCGCTCTTGGCCGCGTTGGCCGCCTCGGCCTCGGCGCGGGCGCTCCGCTCGCGCAGCAGCAGCGTCTCGCGCTCGGCCTCGGCCCGCTTCCGCTCGGTGATGTCCTCGGCGATGCAGTAGACGCCGATGATCTCGCCCTCGACCAGGATGGGGAGGAGGCGCACCGAGAGCTCCACCCGGCGCCCGCTGCAGTGGGTGAGCGCGGCCTCGGCGTACTGCGGCTCGCCCCCGGCCGCGCGCGCGAAGAGCTCCTGCGAGCGGAGGCGGTCGGCGGGGACGACGAGGGTCCAGAAGGGCGCCCCCACCAGGTCGTCGGCCGCGTAGCCGGTGAGCGTCTCGGCGGCGGGGTTGGCGGTGCGCAGCCCCCCGTCGAGGTCGAACGAGCAGATGGCGTCGGGGTTGTTCTCGAAGAGCGAGCGGTAGCGCTGGCGGCTCTCCTCGTAGCGCTGCGCCACCTCCTTCCGCTCGGTGAGGTCGCGCATGATCTGCCCGAACCCCACCATCCGCCCCTCGGCGTCGTGGACGGCGGTGAGCGTCACGCTGGCCCACCACCGCGAGCCGTCCTTGCGGACCCGCCACGCCACCGCCTCGCACCGCCCCTGCGCGGAGGCGATGCGGAGGTCGCGCTCCGGCGTGCCCGAAGCGGCATCCTCCGGGGGGTAGAAGACGGCGACGGGGTGGCCGACGATCTCGCCCTCGGCGTACCCCGTCATCCGCCCCGCGCCCTCGGTCCACGTCACCACCCGCCCCTCGGGCGAGAGCATGAGGATGGCGTAGTCGGTGACGTTCTCGACGAGCAGGCGGTAGAGCGCGTCGGGGCCGGGGGGCGCGGCGGTCTGGGGTGCGGCGGCGAGGCGGCGGCGTTCGGGCATGGGCTCGGGCGGGCGCATGATTCCGGCGTTACGCGAACGGGCAAGGGCCCACGCCACCGCAAAGCATCGGCCAGCCTTCAAAAACCCCAAAAAGACAATCTCTCACAGGGGGCACAGGGGACACAGGGGGACTTCATCGCACGGCGGAGCTCCCCCTGTGTCCTCTGTGCCCCCTGTGAGAGCCCAGAGCCGTAACAGCCTGTCTCACGCAGGGGCAGCGGAGGAAGCAGAGAACTTCATTCAGTTCCTCTGCTGACTCTGCTTCTCTGCGTGAGACCTTATCTTTGATTTTTGGAGGACCGGGGTCAGGCCACCTTCGGCCGCGCTTCCTCTTCGGCGGCGCCCGCACGGTCGCGTCCGCGGGGGAGGGTGAGGGTGAAGACCGAGCCGGTGCCCTCGGTGCTCTCGACGGTGAGGTCGCCCTTCATGGCCCGCGCCAGGTCGCGGGAGATGGCGAGCCCCAGCCCCGTCCCCTCGGTGGAGCGGGTGAGCGCCGGGTCGACCTGGACGAAGGGCTCGAAGACGACCCGCAGCTTGTCCTTCGGGATCCCCCGCCCGGTGTCGCTCACGCGGATCCGCACCCGCGACGCGTCGGCCGTCCACGACAGCTCGATCCGCCCCCCCGGCTCGGTGAACTTCACCGCGTTGGTGAGGAGGTTGAGCACCACCTGCTCCATCCGCTCGCGGTCGGCGCACACCGTCACCGCGGGGTCGCCCGGGCGGAAGACGTAGCGGTGCCCCTTCGCCCGCAGCTGGGGCTCGATCAGCGCCTCGATGGCCGAGAGCGTCCCGTCGACCGCCACCTCGGCGATCTCGTAGCGCACCTGCCCGGCCTCGATCTTGGCGAAGTTCAGCACGTCGTTGATCAGCCCCAGGAGGTGCGTCTGGTTTCGGGCGATCTTGTCGAGGTACTCGGCCTGCTTCTCGTTGACCGGCCCGTGCAGCCCCATCTCCAGGAGCTGCGTGTACCCCGAGATGGCGTTGAGCGGGGTGCGGAGCTCGTGGCTCATGGTGGCCAGGAAGGCGCTCTTGGCCGCGTTGGCCTCGTCGGCGGCCTCGCGGGCGCGCTCGGCCTCCTCGGTGCGCTGCACCAGCGCCTCGTTGGCGCGCTGGAGCTCGTCGTGCGCCATCTCCATCTCGGCCTGCGCCTCCTCCAGCTCGGCCGCCTGCTGCTCGAGCTGCGCGCGCGACTCCTCGGTCTCGCGGAAGAGGCGGGCGTTGTCGACCGCCACCGCCGCCCGCCGCCCCAGCTCCTCGGCGAGCGCCAGGTCGGTCTCGTCGTAGCGCCGCCCGCTCTCGGCCGACACCAGCGAGATCGCCCCCAGCACCCGCCCCCGCGCCTCCAGGGGGACGACGAGGTACGAGCGCAGCCCCAGCGCCCGCACCATCCGCAGGTGCTCCTCGTCGCGCGCCGCCGACTCCAGGAGCGCGTCGGGGATCTCGGGGACGAGCTCCGACCGCCCGGTGCGGACCACGTAGGGGACGCCGCGCCCCGACTGGGGATCGCTGGGCCAGCGGCGCTCCACCTCCATCGCCAGCCGCACCTTCTCGGGGTCGGTGTGCTCCACCGCCAGCCGCTGCGTCCGCCCGTCCTCGTCGACGACGTCCACCGCGCACCAGTCGGCCAGGCCGGGGACGGCGAGGCGGGCGACGGTGCGGAGCGTCTCGGCGTAGTCGAGCGAGGAGACCAGCACCCGCGAGGCGTCGGCCAGGAAGTCGCGTGCGAGCTCGGTGCGGCGCCGCTCGGTGACGTCGGTGCAGGCGCCCACCCACTCGCGCACCCGCCCCCCCGGCTCCAGCACCGGGACGGCGCGGATGGAGGCGTGGCGCCACGCGCCGTCGGCGCGGCGGAGGCGGAGCTCGGCCTCGTGCATCGTCCGCCGCGCCAGCGCCCGCCGCCATCCGTCGGCCGCGCGCTCGCGGTCGTCGGGGTGCACGGCCTGGAGCCACCCCCACCCGCGGTACGCGTCGAACGCCATCCCCGTGAAGGTCTCCCACTCGGGCTGCCGCTCCACGAACTCGCCCCGGGGGTCGGCCGCCCAGACGATCTGCGCCGTGGCCACCACCAGCGAGCGGAAGCGGTCCTCGCTCCGGCGGAGCGCCTCGGTCTCCGACGAGCGGGCGCGGGCACGGCGGTCGGCGAGCGCCGAGAGGAGGGTGACCCCCAGCACGGCGGCCGTCGCGATGGTCACCCCGCCGGCCAGCCCCTCGGTGCGGAGGACGTGGTCGTGGGGGACGCGCACGTCTCCCCCGGTGAGGGTGAAGCGCGCGGCCGCCATCGCCGTGTAGTGCATCCCCGCGATGGCCAGCCCCATCACCGCCGCCGCCCCCGCCTTCATCCGCCGCCCGCGCTCCGTCTCGTCGGCGCGGAAGCGGAGCGCCAGCCGGAGCGCGGCCCAGCTCGCCGCCACCGCGACGGCCACCGAGGCGACGACCAGCGCCGGGCGGTACTCGATCCGCCCGGGGATGCGCATGGCCGCCATCCCCACGTAGTGCATCCCCGCGATGGCCGCGCCCATCAGCCCCCCGGCCACCGCCAGCCGCGGGGGGGGGACCCACGCGCGGCTGGTGACGTAGAGCGCCAGCGCCGAGGCGGCCACGGCGACGCCCATCGACAGGAGCCAGAGGGGGACGTCGTAGGTGATGGGGACGGGGAGGCGGAAGGCGAGCATCCCCACGAAGTGCATGCTCCAGATCCCCACCCCCATCGCGAAGCTCCCGCCCACCAGCCACGCCGTGCGGAACCGCCCGCGCGCCGCCGTCACCCGCGACGCCAGCGCGAGGGCGGCGTAGCTGGCGAAGGCGGCGATCAGGACCGAGACCAGGACCAGGGTCGGGTTGTGGGTGCCGGCCATAAATCGTTCGCATTCCCTTGATTGGGGCCGCTCCAACGGGGGATGGGGTGCAAGAAGGGTTCCGGGGAGGTGCGGGAGTACGAAAGTACGCCGGGTGGTCGGACGGATGGCCGGGGATCGTCCACGGGGAGAGGTCTTACGGCGGATGACTTGTCCGCGGCGGCGGAGCGGGGTTAGCGTCGGAGTGAGGGAATAGATCTTTTCGTGTCATTTGTAAACATTCCACCGAGCCCGTCCCATGCGCCTCCTCGACCTGCGCACGCTCCGCCGCGTGCTCCCGCCGTGCTTCGCCGGGGCGCTGCTCGCGCTCGGCGCCGTCTCCCTCGCTCCGCCCGCGCCGCTGCTGGGGCAGGGGGTGGAGGAGTGCGAGGCGGACCCGGAGATCTGCCCCCCGCCGGTCGTGACGCTCGTCCCCGCCGGCGGCGCGTGGAGCGGGGCCGAGGACAGCACCGTCGTCACCGTCACCGTCGAGGCGTGCGGCCAGGTGGCCTTCCGCTCCGGCTTCGAGGTGACGGTGAACGGCGACCCGGTGCCCTTCCCGTTCTCCACGGGCGGGCGCGCGCCGGGGTGCATGTCCACGGCCCGGGGAGCGCGGGCGATCGGGGTCGGGACGGGGGGCGCGGGGGTGGTGGCGCGGGCGTGCAACGTCTTCGGCCGCTGCGGCGAGGCCGTCGCGACCTACGGCTACACGAAGGTCGTCCCCGGCGTGGAGGTCGCGCCCGACGGGGGGCGGAGCGTCTCGGCGCCGGGCGCGGCGGGGACGTACGCCTTCACGGTGCGCAACCCGGGGTCGCACGCGGCCGACTACACGCTGGAGGCGCGCTGCTCCGGGGCGGCGTCGGGGTGCGCGGCGCCCGCCACGGTGCGGGTGGCGGCGGGGGCGAGCGCCAGCGTCTCCGTCGCCTTCCAGGCGGGCGGAGAGGCGCGGCGCGGGCGCGTGACGCTGGACGCCACGCAGGCGAACGCGCCCGCCGCGCGCGACTCGGGGTGGGTGGAGGTGGTGACCACCGGCGGGGCGCCCGGGGGG
>DATACF010000857.1:0-3380 GCA_036259235.1 Longimicrobium sp.
TCGCGCCCAGCGGAGCCCGACTCCGCAACGGCGGCGCGATGAATCGCGCGACTACATTGCACCGGCGATAGTCCGACGATTCCGCGCCGACCGCCATCAGGGGCGAGGCTGCGTGAACGGCCGCGTTCGATTACCTTCAGACCGTTCCGCACGCTCCGCCGCCCGACCCGTAATCTCCCCCGCCCCGACCCCTCCCTCCGATGTCCGCCACGCCCAAAACCGCGCCCCCCGCGTCCGATCACAAGCCCGGCGGCCGCCGCGCGCGCGCCGTCGAGCGCGTCCGGGCGCGGCTGATGAAGCGGAGCAGCCCGCGGCTGCAGATGATCGCGCTCCTCGCGGTCACCGGCGGCGTGGGCTTCGGCGCGGCGGTGGCGATGCTGGAGATGGGCTTGAGGTCGATGGCGATCCGTTATCCGCTGGCGCTCGGGATCGCGTACGCCGCCTTCCTCCTCCTCCTCCGCCTCTGGCTCCGCGCGGTGGCCCGCCGCCGCGAGCGCCGGAGGTCGCGCGGCGGGGACTTCGACCTCGACGTGCTCGACGTGGGGATCGGCCGGGGCGGCGGCGGGTCGAAGGGGCCGGAGCCCCGCTTCGGCGGGGGCGGCGGGTTCGCCGGCGGCGGCGCGGAGGGGGGGTGGGGGCCGCGCGCGGGGATCGTCTCGTCGCCCGTCCCCGCGCCGATGGCGACGCCCGTCCCGGTGCCGGCGCCCTCCGCGCCCGCGGCTTCGCTGTCGTCGGCGACGACAGGCGGCGGGAAGAGCCCGGGCGGGGGGTGGGGGCTGGACCTCGACTTCGACGCCGACGACGCGGGGCCGCTCATCGCGCTCGTCCTGGTGGTGGTCGCCCTCGTCGCGATCGTGGCCGCGGCGGGGTACGTGATCGCGGCGGCGCCGGTGCTGCTGGCGGAGCTGGTGGTGGACGGGGTGGTGCTGGTGGGGCTCTACGGCAGCGTCCGCCGCATCGACGAGAGCGACTGGCTGCGGACGGCGGTGCGGAAGACGTGGATCCCCGCGCTGGTCCTCGCCCTCCTCCTGGGCGCGGTGGGGTACGGGATCCAGTGGGCCCTCCCCCAGGCGCGCTCCATCGGCGACGTCTGGCGGCTCCAGGAGCGCGTCGTTCCGGCCTCCGCCGGGGCCGAGTCCCCCGCCCCGTAGACGGGACCCTTTGCGCCGGGCGCCCCGAGCGGCGAAGTTGTGCGTCGTCCACCTCCCGAACCCGTTCCGTCCAACCCCTCGCCCCACGCATGCCCAACCAGGACCGCACCTCGACCGAGCACCTGGAGCACGCCCGCGACACGATCTGGGCCGCCGTGCAGATGCTGGAGGACGCGCAGCGGGTGCTGTTCAGGGCCGGCGACCAGTACGTGGCCCAGGTGTGGGGCGACGGCGTCCGCGCCGTCCTCGAGATCACCGAGAAGATGGCCGACCTCTCGGGCGACCTGACGTCGGTGCACATCGAGCTCGGGAAGCTGTCGCGGAAGGACGGGGGGCGGGGGGTGTGAGAGCGCGGAGGAGGAGGGATCTCCTCGAACCTCTCCATCGCTGGACCGGTTGAAGCCGGGGCTGGAAGGGCACGAAGTCCGCCTTCGCGGACTGCTCGCCGCCACCCTCGTCGGGATGGGAACGAATGCGCGCCGGACCGGTCTCGCGTGAGGGGCGCGAGAGGGAGGGCGCCGGGATCGGGGTCGATGGGGGTTCTGGAGTCTCGCGCATCGCGAATCGTGCTCGCCGTGATCTTCGTCGCGGCGGGCACGCTGCATTTCGTCGTCCCGGGGGAGTACGAGCGGATCATGCCGCCGTATCTCCCGCTCCACCGCGCGCTCGTGCTGCTGAGCGGCGCGTGCGAGATCGCGGGCGGGCTCGGGCTTCTCCTGGAGCGGACGCGGCGGGCGGCGGGGGTGGGGCTCGTACTCCTCCTCGTCGCCGTCTGGCCCGCGAACGTGCAGATGCTGCTGAGCGCGCGCGCGGCCGGGGCGTCGCCGCTGGCCGAGGCGCTGCTGTGGGCGCGGCTCCCGCTCCAGCTCCTCGTGATCGCGTGGGTGTGGCGCGCGTCGCACCCGCGGGCGGAGGACGGACGGCGGAGGGAGGGGAGAGGATGAAGATCCGCGATGATACCTGTCGGCGATCGACTCGGGGAATCGCCCAAACCGTCGTCATCCTGAACGAAGCGCTGCGCGGGGCTCTCTTCGCACACCGATTGAAGGATCTGCGGCCTGAATCGCGCCGGAGCCAGGCCGTTGCGCATTCCGGCGGCGCAGATCCTTCGGCCGCCGCAAGCGATCGTGCGAACGCGGCTTCGGCGCTCGGCTTCCTCAGGAGGACATCGTTGGGGACTTACCCCGTCAGAGAATCGACCGGCATCATCGCGCGACTCCCTCTCGATCAGCGCGCGGCCGATTCGTCGAGGATGGCGGCGAAGCCCTCGCGGAAGGTGGGGTAGCGGAAGGCGTAGCCGGAGGCGGCGAGGCGGTCGCCGCGGCACCGCTTGTTGCTCCGGCTGCGGCGGCGCGCGTCGTCCGCGCCGGCGCGCACGGGGGGCGCGGGGAGGCCGAGGCGGGTGGCGAGCCAGCGGTAGATGTCGCAGAGATCGGCGGGCTCGCGGTCGACGCCGAGGTAGACGGGCGCGGGAGATTCGAGGGCGATCAGGTGCCGGAGCGCGCCCGCGATGTCGTCGCGGTGGATGCGGTTGGTCCAGCTGGGCTCCGGCGTGCACTCCGCCTCGCCCGAGCGGACCTTCTCGACCAGGCTCGACCGGCCGGGGCCGTAGATCCCCCCCAGCCGCAGCACCGTGGCGGAGAACGGGCCGCCCAGGAAGACGCCCTCCCCCTCCAGCATCCGCCGCCCGGAGAAGCCGGACGGCTCCGCGGGCGTCTCCTCGTCGACCCACTCGCCCCCCGCCTGCCCGTAGACCGAGGTGCTGGAGGTGAAGAGGACGCGGCGCGGCGCCTGCCCCTGGCGGACGAGGGCGTCGAGGAGCGCGCGGGGGCCCTCGACGTACGCCGCGCGGTACGCCTCGTCGTCGGAGCGGTCGGCGGTGGCCGTGTAGACCACCGCGTCGAGCGCGGGCGGGAGCGCAGCGAGCGTCGTGGGATCGCGCAGGTCCGCCGCGAAGGGGTGGACGCCGGGCGGGAGGGTGGAGGGATCGCGCTTGAGCCCCCACACCTCGTGCCCCTCCCCCGCCAACCCGGCCGCCAGCGCCGACCCCACGTATCCGCACCCCGCCACCAGGACTCGCACGCGCTCCCCCTCCCCGCCAGGATGGACGTCGACCCGCGCCGGGAGTATGGCGAACCGCCTCCCCCGGCGCATCCCCTCATCGCCCCCACCCGAGCGCCGGGGCCGGTGGCGTTTGGAGAGTGCCGAAGTGCCCAGGGGCGCTCGGGT
>DATACF010000858.1:0-11826 GCA_036259235.1 Longimicrobium sp.
AGTCGTTCCCCTGCTCCCGCTGCTGCTCTGCGTGAGACCTGTCGTGCCGTTTGCGAAGATCAGACGCAGCAGGCGTAGCGCGTCCAGGCCTCTTCCTGGTACGTCGCCTCACCGCGCGAGGCGGCGCCGCACGTGGGGTTCTTGCTGCAGGTCAGCTCCTCGTGCGCGTCGACCGTCCCCCGGCCGTCGCGGTCGGAGCCCGCGTCGAAGCTCTCCACCTCCAGCCGGTCCATGTCCAGCCGCAGCTTTTCCATCGGGGCCTCCAAGCGTGGAAGGGTCCGCGCCCGTGCCGGTCGGCGCGTGCGCGGATGCACGAAACGCGGAAACCGATCTCACGTCAAGGCGCACTGCGTGCGCTTTCAGCTGCTCGTCGGAAATGGGGGCGATCGGCTCGCGACCGGTGAGGCCAGTCAGCCGCCCAGCACCCGTCCGGCGGCGAGCGCCAGGAGCGCGAGCGGCGCCTGGAGGACGAGCCCGGCCGCGCAGGCGGCGAGGGCCCCGCGCCGGGTCGCCGCGCCGTCGCCCACCGCCCGCCGCAGCGCGAGGAGGGTGAAGGGGAGGACGAGGACGACCGCCGTCACCACGCCGGGGACGTACCCGCCCGCCGCCAGCGCCTGCACCGGGTGCGTCGCCGCGTTGGCGAGGAGGGCGCCCACGGCCACGATCCACACTCGCGTGGCCGGCCCCGGGCGCGGCTCTCGAAACGCGAGGAGGGAGACGACGACGAGCGCGGCGAAAAAGACCGCGACGCCCGTGGCGAAGTGGGCGGTGGGGACCGGAAGGTGCGCGCGGAGCGGCGGGGGGAAGAGCCCGGCGTGGGCACGCGTCCACCGCTCGACGGTGGCGATCTCCTCGGCGTCGTGCGCCAGGAAGACGAGCGGGGTGAGGGCGACGGCGCGGCGGAGCGTCATCCGGCGCCGCTACCGGCCGCGCCCGCGGGCGCCGGCCTCCTCGTAGCGGAGGACCACCACCCCCTCGGGGCGGGCGGGGTAGCGGACCATCACCACCAGGTCCTTCGCCTCCAGCGCCGCCGTCCCGCCGAAGGTGTCGCCCTCCGGCTCCAGCTTGTGCCACGCCGTCCCGCTGACGGCCACCACCTCGGTGGCGCCGGGGGCGCGAAGACGGAAGGGGTGCGCCTCGCCGGGGGCGAGGTGGAAGGCGAGGGGCGCCTCCAGCACTTCCACCGGCTGCCCCGGCGCGGGGAAGGCGCCCACGAAGGCGCGGAACCCCGGCCGGCGCGCGGCCTCGGCCACGGCGTCGGCGCGGAAGCCCAGGTCCCAGAAGTCGCGCGGGGTGAAGGGGAGGCGGTCGAACTCGCGCTGCGAGAGGGGGCGCTCCAACAGCTGCCACCGCGGCTCCGCCGGCCAGTGCGACCAGATCAGCTTGGCCGGGTCGGGGTCGAAGTAGAACTCGCGCGGGCGGCGGACGAAGTCGCGCCCCATCACGTCGCCCGCGCCCCAGCTGGCGTCGAGGGCGATCCACTCGCCGTCGACCTTCACCGCGTTCCAGTTGTGCATCTGGGTCAGGAAGGGGCGGCGCGGGTTGGGGCTGAACGCCTTGGCCTGGCCCGTGACCGTCACCGCCTCCAGCCCCGCGCCCACCGCCAGCCGCTCGAAGAGGATGGCGAACTCGGCGCACACCCCCTTCCGCCGCCGCAGCACCGTCCCCGCGTCGTACACCTTCCCCAACAGCGGCGGGTTGTAGAACTGGTCGACGTCGTACGCCACGTTCTCCACCAGCCACCGGTACAGCGCCCGCGCCCGGTCGCGCTCGCCCGGGAGCGCCCCGCGGAAGTGCGCCGCGAGCGTCTGCACGCTCGCCGCGGCCCGCGCGGGGACGGCCCGCGCCACCGAGTCGGCGCGCGCGTAGTCGTGCGCCTGCGCCCCGAGCGGCGCGGCGAGCATGAGCGCGCCCAGGAGGAGGGCGGCGCGGACGAAGGAGCGAAGCATGGTCGGGCGAGATCCGGCGAGTCGATCGAAGAGCAGCGGATCGGGGGAGTCCGCCGTCGGAGGAGAGAGACAATCTAATACCTGCTACGCGGAATCGCAGCAGCCGGACGCGATCCCGAAACACCCCCAGGTGTCATCCCGAGGCC
The DNA here is from genome assembly GCA_036259235.1 of Longimicrobium sp. Taxonomy (GTDB): domain Bacteria; phylum Gemmatimonadota; class Gemmatimonadetes; order Longimicrobiales; family Longimicrobiaceae; genus Longimicrobium. Next base: position 2,096 of record DATACF010000858.1, read on the forward strand.
CGGCCAGACGGAGCCGGGATGCCCGTCGCGGAAGCCCGCGCGGAGCCCGCGGCCGCACCGCCGTCCATCGATGCCGGGCAGGAGAAACCCGGCATCCACCGACCCCGGCGCGGACGCGGCGACCGCGACGAGCATTCGCGCATGCCACGGCTGGATCCTCACGGCCCTGCCGTCATCCTCGCGGACCCCGATTCCGCGTGGCCGGGCCTCAGGATGACAACCGGTTGCGAGGTCAGGGGGTAGGCGCGTTCAGCCGCGTCCGCGGACGCCGAGCGCCACCTTCGCGGCGCGGCGGAGGAGGTCGTAGCGCGAGGTGCTGTAGGGGAACCAGAAGAGCTCGCGGCGGAGGGCCACGCGCGTCTCGGCGACGGCCTTGACGACGGAGAACTCCAGGAGGCCCTCGTCGCCCATCATCCGCCCGAAGCCGCTCGCGCGGACACCGCCGTAGGGCATCTCGGGCATGGCGAAGTTCATCAGGACGTCGTCGACCATCACCATCCCCGCCGCCAGCCGCGCGGCGATGCGGCGGCCGCGGGCGCGGCTCCGGGTCCAGACGCTGGCGTTGAGGCCGAAGCGCTCGGCGTTGGCCACCCGCACCGCCTCCTCCTCGTCGCGCACGCGCACCAGCGGGAGGACGGGGCCGAAGGTCTCGCGGGCGTTGAGCGCCATCTCGGGGGTGGCGTCGAGGATCAGCGTCGGCGCGTAGACGGGCCCCTCCTCGCGGAGCGTCCGCCCGCCGTGCACCACCCGCGCCCCCCGCGCCGCCGCGTCGTCGACGACGGACTGGATGATGTCGCGCTGCGGCCGGAAGATGAGCCGCTCCGGGGCGTCACCTCGGACGGCTTGATCACCCCCCCGTTCCCGGCGAAGAGGGCGCCGACCATGGGGATCCCCGGCATGGAGAAGGGGAAGTTCCACGGCGAGATCACGCCGACGACGCCGAAGGGCTCGTAGCGCTTGGTCCCCGACTTGTTGACCAGGAGGCCGCTCCCCACCCGCCGCGGCCGCAGCACCTTCGGCGCGCGCTTCTCGTACGCGCGCACCAGCCCGGCGACGATGAACACCTCGTGCCCCAGCGCCTCGATCCGCGGCTTTCCCGTCTCGGCGTGGATCGTCTCCACCACCTCGTCCATCCGCCGGATCAGCGCCCCCCGGAACGCCCGCATCCGCCGCGCCCGCTCGCGCACCGGGAGCGCCCCCCACCCCGCCTGCGCCGCCCGCGCCCGCCCCACCGCCGCGCGCACGGCCTCCTCCGCGGAAGAGGCGGAAGCCGACGGAGGCGTGTCGGACGACGGACGGGCTTCGGCGGATGCGGTGCTCATCACGGGCTCCCTGAACGGCGCTATCGGACGATGGATTTCGGTGCGCTTCGAGAACTGCCGGTGCGACGTCGGGCCCCGCGGCCCCCCTCCCCCGGCCCCTCCCCCCGCACGCAGTGGGCGTGCGTGGTGAGGGGAGGGCTTCCGCGGATGCAGCGGACCGCGGTGGCCGATCGCCGCCTGGACCTCCGGGCGGCCGTACCAGGTGGAGAGGATGACGCGCTTCACCGCCTGGAAGATGGTGCGCCGCGCGGGGACGCGGCTCGTCTCCCACCCGCGGAGCCAGCGGTCCTGCCGCGCGGGGGTCATCCGCGTGAAGCGGAGCGGCACGCCGCCGGTGAGGCAGGCGGTCGCCGGGTGGTCGAGAATTCCCAACAGCGCGGCGAGCTGGCGCGACGCCTCGGGGTCGGCGGCCAGGCGGGCCTCGACGGCGCGGGCGAGGACGGCGGCCGAGGGGTCGGGCTCTTCGGGGAGCGGGACCATGCGGCGGCAGAGCGCCTCGAGCGTGGTGAGCTGGGCGGAGGTGAACGACATTTCCGTCGGAGGCGGGGGGCCCGCGGAAAAGCGTGGCGTGGGGCGTTCGGGGAAGAGGGCGGCGAGAGGCCGTGGGGCCAAGCATACGCGGCGGCGCGGGCCCCTGTCAAGCGGACGTCAAACCCGGCTCCGGCAAACACTTAGAACACTATCACGGCCCGCCTCTTGCAGCCGGTGTCCCGCCCTGCCCCGCGACGGAGGGGGCGAGTCTGGAACCGCAGGGAAAGGGAGGCCGTGATGCGAGGTTACGGACACGACTACGACAACCGCGGGCCCCGTGCCTGGCTCGACCGGGCCGGCGAGACGGTGCAGCGGTGGTTCGGCGGCGGGCGCGACTACGACCGCGACTACGGGTACGGCGGCGGCGGCGACATGGACTACGACCGCGGCGACTGGGGGAACCGCGGCTACACCGGTGGCGCCGGCTACACGGGCGGCTCGGGCTACACGGGCGGCGCGGGGTACACCGGCGGCGGCTACCGCGCCGGCGGCGGGTACTCGGGCGGCGGCTACCAGGGCGGCGGCTACGGCGGCGACCGCAACTGGGGCGACCGCGACTCGTGGAACGAGGGGAACCGCCACTGGGGCGGCGCCCGCGACTTCGACGACTACCGCGGCGGCGGCTACACCGGCGGCGGCTACGGCGGCGGGATGAACCGCGGCTACTCGGGCGGCGGGTACTCGGGCGGCGGCTACGGCAACACCGGCGGCGGGTACGGCAACGCCAGCCGCGGCGGCTACGGCCGGGGCGGCGAGGTCGTCTACCGCAGCGGCGGCTACAACGCCGGGGGCGGCTACGGCGGCGGGACCAACCGCGGCGGGTACGCGGGCGGCGGCTACGGCGGCGCCGGGACCAACCGCGGCGGCTACAGCGGCTACCGCCCGACCGACGTCGGCGACACCGGCGGGGGGAACTGGGGCGACTACTCCAGCGGCAACCCCGGGATGTTCCGCAGCGCCAGCGCGGGCGGCGTCGACCCGGGGCGCTACTTCCGCGGCTACGGCGTCGGCACCGGGAACCGGTACGAGCCGTACTGACCCCGACCGTAGTGCGTGAGCGCGGAAGTGCGTGAGTGCGCTTCCGTCACTCGCGGACATCATGGCGAAGGGGCGGGCGTCCACGCGGGCGCCCGCCCCTTCGTTTCGTCACTCCTCCGGCTCCTCGCCGAACAATCCGGCCTCTTCCCCCGGCCGCCGCTTCTTCCGCTTCGGCGCCATCGGAAGCGCCTCGGACGGGAATTCGATCGACGACTCCGGGTCCGAGAGCGCGCGGTAGACGGCGCGGCCGCCGCGCTTAAGGACGCCCAGGGCACGCTTCAGGTCGTCCGGCGTCAGGTCGGTGCCCACGAACGCCGCCAGCACCTGGTTCCACGTCGCCGAGCGCCCCCCGAAGCGCGCGTGCACCGCCTCCGCCACCGCCGCGAAGTCGACGCGGGGCACGGGCGGCTCGGGCGGCGGCGGGGCGAGGTCGGGGAAGAGGTCGAGGACTTCGCCCTCCGCGGCCGGCGGCGGCGCGGCCTCGACCGCCTCGACCGCCTCGACCGCCTCGACCGCCTCGACAGCCTCGACGGCGGGAACGACGGGGACGCTCGCCCGCGTCTTCGCCGCGCGGCGGGCAGGCTTCGCGCCGGGGACGGCCGCGTCGAGCGAGAGGGCGAGCGCGGGGTCGGAGACCGCCAGGAGGAGGTGGGCCGCCGCGCCGCCCTTCGCCTCCAGCGCCACCGGCTTCACGATCCGCTCCCCCGCCGCCGCCTCGATGCGCGCCCGATAGCGGTCGAGCACCCCCGCCAGCGCGGGCGCGAAGCCCCCCTCGCGCTCGGCGGCGCGCCAGGCGGGGAGCCAGCCGTGCTTCGGATCGTCCAGCATCGCCGAGGCGCCCTCCACGATCCGCCGCGCGAAGCCCGGGAGGTCGGCCAGCGGCCCCGTGTGCCGCCCCTGCTTCTCGAAGTCCGCGTGCGGCACCCGCACCAGCACGCCGGCGCCCGGGAGGTCGAAGAGCGGGGCGAGGACGCTCCACGGCAGCTTCCGCGCGGCCGGCGGCGCCAGCCAGAAGAGCGCGGCCGAGTCCTCCGCCGCCCGCGTCACCTCCGCCGCCACCTCGCCGAAGTCCGCCTCCACCAGCGCGATCTCCCCCGGCGCGAGCGCCAGCAGACTCCCGGTCGCGCGGATTCGCCCGCCGGCGCCGATCCGCTCCAGGTCCCCCCGCACACGGCCGAGGTACGCCGGGTCCTCCTCGACGAGGATGACGGCCGCGTCCTCCCCCAGCGCGCGGACCACCGCCGCCGCGCGCGTCTCCTCCCCGCTCTCCCGCGCCGCGCCGGTGCCGAAGTGGAGCTCCGCCCCGGCGAAGGCGTCGACGTAGAGGAGGCGCTTCGGCGCGCGATCCGAACCGTCGCCTTCCGAATCCGGAGACGACGACGCGCGCGCCCACGCCGCCGCGAAGCGGGCGAGGACGGCGCGGAGGGCGCTCTCGGGGAAGGGAGGCAGGGTCTGCGTCACGGCGGCGAAGGGCGACGGGGTGGACGGGCGCACCGGTACACTATCCCCGAATCAAAGCCGAAACAAGTCTCCGCTCGCGAACGGGGGGGCGATCCGGAGGCGGCGGACGGGGTATCCTTGCACCGAAAGGACCGCGCGTCCATTCTCCGGAAGCGGACCGGCGCGACGAACGACACCTGGGACGAGGGGATGACGATGGAGACCGAGACTTCGAAGAAGGCCACCGTGGCGTGCGCCTTCTGCCGCAAGCTGAACCGCGTGGACCTGGCGCGCGCCGCCGACGGCCCCAAGTGCGGCGAGTGCGGCCGCCCGATCCTCCTCGACCGGCCGGTGCACCTCACCGACGCCGACTTCGACCGGGTGATCGCCGACGCGCAGGTCCCCGTGCTGGTCGACTTCCACGCCGAGTGGTGCGGCCCCTGCAAGATGATGTCGCCGATCCTCGACGAGGTGGCGCGCCAGCGGCAGGGCGCGGTGCTGGTGGCCAAGGTCGACACCGACCACAACCCGCGCACCGCCGCCAAGTACGGCATCCGCTCCATGCCCACCTTCCTGATCTTCAAGGGCGGCGGCGTGGTGGGCCAGCAGGTCGGCGCCGTCCCCCGCCCGAGAGTCGAGCAGCTCCTCGACCAGGCGCTCGCCTGAGGTTGGACCTTCCTGTACGGATCGCGGGGACGGGGCGCTTCCTCCCGTCCCGCGTCCTGGGGAACGCCGAGGTCGCGCGGACGGCGGGGGTCGACGAAGACTGGATCGTCCGCCGCACCGGCGTCCGCGAGCGCCGCGTCGCCGAAGAGGGCGAGGGCGCGGCGGCGATGGCCCTCCACGCCGCCCGCGCCGCGCTCGAATCGGCTTCCACCCCGCCCGGCGGCGTCGGCCTGATCGTCGTCGCCACCTCCACCCCCGACCACCTCACCCCGCCCACCGCCTGCGAGGTGCAGGCCGCCCTGGGCGCGCACGCCGCCGCCGCCTTCGACGTGGAGGCCGGCTTCGCGGGGTGGATCTACGCCCTCGTCGTCGCCGAGTCGCTCCTGCGGACCGGCCCGGACGCGAAGGCGCTGGTCGTCGGCGTCGAGAAGCTCTCCACCGTCACCGACCGCGCCGACCCCGCCACCGCCCCCCTCTTCGGCGACGGCGCCGGGGCCGTCGTCCTCGCGCGCGGCGAGGGCCCGCTGGCCGTCCGCGCCACCTCGTGGTGGGCCGACGGGCGCCTCGCCTCCGCCCTCCGGCGCCCGGCCGGCGGGTCGATGCGCCCCTTCGACCGCACCGTGCTGGAAGAGCGCGCCCACCTTCTGCGGATGGAGGGGACGAAGCTCTTCCGCGCCGCCGTGCGGACGATGGCCGAGCAGGCGCGCGCGGCGATGGAGCGCGCGGGGGTCGCGATCGGCGACGTCGGCCTCGTCGTCCCCCACCAGGCCAACCTCCGCATCCTCGAGGCGCTGGCCCGCGAGCTGTCGGTCGACGGGGAGCGCGTCTTCGTCAACGTCGACCGCTACGGCAACACCGGCGCGGCCACCATCCCCATCGCCCTCGACGAAGCCCGGCGGGGGGGCGCCTTCATCCCCGGCCGCCCCACGCTCCTGGTCTCCTTCGGCGCCGGCGCCACCGCGGGCGCGGCGGTGCTGGGGGGATGAGCCGGTCGTATAGACGAGACCCCTCTCCCCGGATCGCCCGAGGAGAGGGGTCTCGCTTCCACATCGGCGACGGATCAGCCGCCCGCCGCCACCCCCGCGGGCTCCAGCTCGAGCGTCCACCCCACGCGCGTGTCGGGGGCGATGGTGTGCGCCACCGAGCAGTACTTCTCGAAGGAGAGCTCGATGGCCCGCTCCACGTGCTCCCGCGGCGAGTCGGCCGCCACGCGGAAGGCGAGGTGCGCGTCGGTGACCCGCCGGGGCGGGCTCGGCGCGCGGGAGAAGCGGACCGAGACGGCCACCGACGCCGGCGGCGTGCGGCGCTTCTCCAGGTAGTCGACCACGTCGATGGCCGAGCACGACGCCAGCGACACCAGGATGGAATCGACGGGGCTCGGCGCCGCCTCGCGGTTGCCGTCCATCACCAGAGTGGGGCCCCCCGCGGGCCCGCCGCGGTAGCGCATCCCCCCCTCCCACACCACTTCGATCGGATATTCGACCGGCACCCCTTCGGGCATTGTCGCCTCCTTGATCGGCGTTCGGGTCCGATCGAAATCTACAACGGTGCGGAAGGGGGCGCCGCCTCAGTAGCCGGTGCCGGTGCCGGTGTCCGCCGGCGGCTGCGGGTCGCGCGGCTTGGTGCGGTTGGTGGCCGAGATGATCCCGACCCCCAGCAGCACGATGACGCCCACCACGATCCACAGCGTCGGCGCCCCCAGCAGGTACGCCGCCAGCGCCAGCCCGATCACCAGGATCACGAACCCCAGCAGGTACGTCGAGAACGAAGACATGTCGGCAGCCTCCGGAGCGAGAATTCCCAGGCACTTGCGCCGGATGGATGCAGGGACGGTGCCGAAAAGCGAGTGCAGGCGGACTTTGCGCCGTTGTTGCCGCGACGCCGCGACTTCAGTCGCCTGGGCGAAGGTGGCCTCGCGCCCGGATGCCTTCGATCCCACGAATGCACCCGGCATAGAATCCCATCAGCCCGCCTCCAGCAGCTCCCCCACGTACCGCTCCGTCAGCTCCTCCAGCGCCCCGTGCACCCGACCGTTGGTCGCCAGGACGCGCCCGCTCCAGAGCGGCTCCTCCGCGTCGCCCGGCCACCCGGTCACCCGCCCGCCGGCCTCGGTCACCAGCAGCATCCCCGCCGCCACGTCCCACGGCGCCAGCCCGATCTCGAAGAACCCCTCCACCCGCCCCGCCGCCACGAACGCCAGGTCGAGCGCCGCGCTCCCCGCGCGCCGCACGTCGTGGGTGGCGCGGACGGCGTCGCCCACCAGGCGCATGTACGTGTCCAGCCGCCCCTTCCCCGACTTGAACGGGAACCCCGTCGCCAGGAGCGAGCGGCCGAAGTCGTCCACCTCGCTCACCCGGAGCGGCCGGCCGTTCAGGAACGCCCCCCCGCCGCGGACCGCGTGGTACACCTCGCCCAGGAAGGGCGCGTCCAGCACCCCCACCGCCACCCCCTCGTCGTCCGCGAAGGCCACGCTCACGCAGACGAACGGGTGCCCGTGCACGAAGTTGGTCGTCCCGTCGATGGGGTCCACGATCCACCGCCGCCCGCTCCGCACCCGCGCCTCCGACGAGAGCTCCTCGCCGACGACCACATCGCCGGGGAAGCGGGCGCGGACGCGCTCCGCGATCACCCGCTCCGCCGCCTCGTCGACCGCCGTCACCAGGTCGGCGCGGGCCTTCTCGCGCACCTCCGCCGCTCCCGCGCGCCCGCGGACCAGCGCCGCCGCGGCCGAGCCGGCGTCCAGCGCCAGCGACAGCGCGTCCCGAAAAGCGGACGGCGCCGCGGCGACGGCGGCCGCGGGGGAGAAGGAACCTTCGTTCGGCATTCGTGGTAACGCGTTGCCACTGTGACAGATGTGGACCGCGCCGCACGCGCGTCCCCCCCGGGAACCCGTCTTGCCGGAGGCGCGGGACGATGCGCCGTCCTCCCGGCCCCGCGCAAGGTGGCGGGATCGGGGAAGGTGCTGTAGATTGCGCGCTTTCCCGCGTACCACCCTCGCCCGGGCGGCCTCCACGGCCGCCGCGCGGCAAGTCCGACCCGGGCGGCCCGCACCCCCGGTGCACCGAAGCCAACTCCAACCCGAGTTCCCATGAGCAGACCCCCCTCCCACCGCGAGGACGCAGGCGGCGCGGCCACCGTGGAGCGCGAGTCGGCCTCGCGCCAGGCGGCCGTCGACGACACCAGCTTCTTCGGGCACCCGCGCGGGCTCTCCACCCTCTTCTTCACGGAGATGTGGGAGCGCTTCTCGTACTACGGGCTGCGCCCCCTCCTGGTCCTGTTCATGGCCGCCGCCCTCGCCCAGGGCGGCTTCGGCTTCGACCGCTCCCAGGCCTCGGCCATCGTCGGGATCTACGGCGCCTGCGTCTACCTGGCGTCGCTCCCCGGCGGGTGGATCGCCGACCGGCTCCTGGGGCTGCGGCGCGCCATCCTCTACGGGGCGGTGCTGATCACGGCGGGGCACTTCTCCATCGGCGTCTCGGGGCTCGCCGGGCAGGGGACCACGGGGAAGGTCCTCTTCTTCCTCGGGCTGATGCTGATCGTCTTCGGCACCGGGCTCCTCAAGCCGAACATCTCGGCCATCGTCGGCGACCTCTACCCCGAGGGCGGCGCCCGGCGCGACGCGGGCTTCTCCATCTTCTACATGGGGATCAACCTCGGCGCCTTCGCCGGCCAGCTGATCACCGGCGGGCTCGGCGAGAAGGTGGGCTGGCACGTCGGCTTCCTGGCGGCCGGCATCGGGATGCTCTTCGGCCTCCTGGTCTACATCTTCACCGCCCACAAGACCCTCGGCGACATCGGGATGCAGCCCACGCGGCACCCCGACGCGGCGGTGCAGGCGCGGCAGGAGCGGACCATCAAGCTGGTGCTGGGCGCGGGCCTCGCCATCATCGCGCTGGTCTTCGCGCTCGCCGCCACCGGCACCATCACGCTCAACCCGCAGGCCATCGGGCAGCGGATGACGATGGTGATGCTGGCGATGGTCGTCGGCTTCTTCATCTACGTCTTCGCCGCGGGCGGGCTGGACCTGGGCGAGAAGAAGCGGGTGGCGGTGATCTTCGTCCTCTTCCTCTTCGCCACCGTCTTCTGGGGCGCGTTCGAGCAGGCGCCGACCTCGCTGAACCTCTTCGCCGCCGACTTCACCGACCGCAACGTGGGCGGCTTCGAGGTCCCGGCCACCTGGTTCCAGTCGATCAACTCCGCGTTCATCATCCTCCTGGCGCCCCTCTTCGCGGCGCTCTGGGTGGGCCTCGGCCGGCGCCGCGGCGACCTGTCGAGCCCGGCCAAGTTCTCGGTGGGGCTCTTCTTCGCCGGGATCGGCTTCCTGATGATGATCCCCGCGGCCAACATCATCTACGCGGGGGGCCCGGGGACGCTGGTGTCGCCGTGGTGGCTGGTGGGGAGCTACTTCTTCCAGACCGTCGGCGAGCTCTGCCTCTCGCCGGTGGGGCTGTCGTCGATGACCAAGCTGTCGCCGCGGAAGTACGTGGGGCAGATGATGGGGATCTGGTTCACCGCCTCGGCGCTGGGGAACCTGATCGGCGGCCTGGTGGGCGGCCACGTCGACCCCGAGAAGCTCGACCAGATCCCGCAGCTCTTCATCCGCACCACCGCGTCGCTGATGATCGCGGCGGTGGTCCTGGCGCTCCTCATCGTCCCCATCCGGCGGATGATGGCCGAGCGCTCGACGGCGGCCTGACGCGGCCCGTCCGCGCGGCGTGGGACGGGGGGGGGGGG
>DATACF010000859.1:0-2708 GCA_036259235.1 Longimicrobium sp.
GCCGTAGGAAACGATACTACCGTTTCCAACGGCGCGAAGCCCCTGGCGGACTCCATGGCGGCCGCGATTCCTCTGTGGATCGCGGCCGCCATGGAGTCCGCCAGGGGCTTCGCGCCGTTGGAAACGGTAGTATCGTTTCCTACGGCGCCCGCAGCCCGGCCCCGCGCAGCGGGGACACGCCCAGCACCGTCGTTCGAAGTCGCCGTTGACGTTGCCGTTCCAACGCAACCCGCCGCCTCACCCGAACGTCCCGTCGTACGGCCGGTCGGTGGTGTACAGCGTCTTGAGCCCCGCCTTCCGCAGGTATCCGCTGGCGGAGCGCATCTGCCCGACGAGGACCCGCTTCTCGCGGAAGAGCGAGAGCTGCTGGTCGGGCCCCGCGGACAACAGCTTCCGCTCGACCTCCTCCAGCCGCACCTGCAGCGCCCGCGCGTGGATCAGGTTGAGCGACCCCTCGAAGAACTTGTCCGCCGGCGCCAGCGACGCCCCCTCGGGGTCGTCGAGCAGGTCCTCCACCCGGCGGCGGAGCTCCACGGGAAAGACCTCGAGCCACCCGCGATCGGGATCGCGCCGCCCCTCCGCCTCGATCAGCCCCGCGTAGACGGCCTGGTAGTCGGCGTTGTGGAAGTCGTGCGGCGACAGCACCTGCGCCGCCCGCTCCACCCAGCTCTCGTCGCGGAGCATGAGGAGGAGGAGGATCTTCTCGGGGTACTCCCACGCCGTCGCCCGCGGCGGCGCCGGCGCGTCCTCCACCGGCCCCTGCGGCTGCCCCCGTCCCCGCCCCCGGCGGTCGCCGTATCCCTGCCCGTTCCGGCGGCCGCTCCCCTGTCCCTGCCCGTAGCCCTGCCCCTGCCACGGCCCCTGCCCGTAGTCCTGCCACGGCGCCTGCCCGGGTCCGTGCCCCTGCCCCTGCGTGGAACCCTGCCCCGGCCCCCGCTCGGGCCCGCGGGAGGCCCGCAGGTCCGGCGCCGGGAGCTCGGCCGCCTCCTTCTCCAGCGTCGCGCGCGGCACCCCCGTCTTCTCGGCGATGCGGTTGATGTAGACCCCGCGCAGCACCTCGTCGCTCGCCGCCCGCACCGTCGGGAGGAGCGAGTCGATGGCCTGCCGCGTCCCCTTGATGGAGGAGAAGAAGTCCCTCCGCTCCAGGATCTGGATCTTCCGCTCCAGGACGTCGACCGCGTCGTTGAGGTAGCGCTTGAGCGCCGCCGGCCCCTTCGCGCGCACCAGCGAGTCCGGGTCCTCGCCGTCCGGGAGCGTCGCCACCCCCACCTCGACCCCCGCCCGCAGCAGCGCGTCCCCCGAGCGGAAGGTGGCCTTGAGCCCCGCCTTGTCGCTGTCGTAGAGGAGGATGGCGCGCTTGGTGTAGCGGGCGATCAGCTCCGCCTGCTCCTCCGTCATCGCCGTCCCCAGCGGCGCCACCGCGTTCTCGACCCCGTGCGCGGCCAGCGAGACGTAGTCCATGTACCCCTCGACCACGAGCGCCGTCTCCTCGCGGCGGATGGCGCCCTTGGCCCACCCCAGCCCGTAGAGGGTGAGCCCCTTGTGGTAGACCGGCGTCTCGGGGGAGTTGAGGTACTTGGGGATGTGCGGCTCCGCCTCGCCCAGGATCCGCCCGCCGAAGGCCACCACCCGCCCCGAGAGGTCCTCGATGGGGAAGATCACCCGCCCGCGGAAGACGTCGTACGGCTCGCGCCCGGGGGTCTTCCCCTCCTTGACGAGGCCGAGCGCGAGGAGGAGCGCGTTGTCGATCCGGTGCGTCTCGCGGGCGTAGTCGCCGAAGGCCGTCCACGCCTCGGGCGCCCACCCCAGCCGGAAGCGCTCGGCCGCCTCGCGCGAGATCCCGCGCCGCTCCAGGTAGGCGCGCGCGGCCTTCCCGCCGTCGGTCTCCCAGAGCTGCTTCCGGAACCAGTCGGCGGCGAGGGCGTTGACGTCGTAGTAGACGCGGTTGGGGTCGTCCTGCTGCCGCTCCTGGTCCTCGTCGGGGATGTCGATGCCGACGCGGGCGGCCACGTGGCGGACCGCCTCGGGGAAGCTCATCCCCAGGTGCTTCTGGAGGAAGGTGAAGGCGCTCCCGCCCTCGCCGCAGACGAAGCACTTGTAGAACCCCTTCGCCGGGTCGACGGAAAAGTTCGGCCCCTCGCCCCCGTGCAGCGGGCAAGGGCCGCGGAAGGTCCTCCCGGAGCGCTTCAGGCGCGTGTGCTCCGAGACGATCTCCACGATGTCCGCGCGCTGGCGGACCTCTTCGACCAGGTGATCCGGGATCGGCATGGGTGGTGTGTGTCGCGCCTCCGACGGGCCCGGTTTCGGGTGACGAACCGCTCCGGCAACTTCGACTTCAACGGCAACGGCTTGCGGCTACTGCAACGGCGGATCTGGGCGTGTCCCTCCGCTGCGCTCCGGGCCGGGCTGCGGGCGCAGTAGCAAACGATACTACCGTTTGCGACTGCGCGGAGCCCCTGGCGGACTCCATGCACTCCGCCGCGATGTCGCGAATCGCGGTCCCCTGCGCGTTCCCCCCCGCCAGGGTCTCCGCCCTCCGGGCCCGCATCCCTCACGCAACTGCGCTGAACGGCCGAACTTCGGTCGCTTTTCGACAGGCGCTCGTCGCATGCCTCGGGCTCCGCGGCCCCCCTCCCCGACCCCTCCCCCCGCACGCAGTGGGCGTGCGTGGTGAGGGGAGAACACCCGATCCGCGACTTACGATCTCT
>DATACF010000860.1:0-2856 GCA_036259235.1 Longimicrobium sp.
GCGCGCTCCGGCGCCCGCGCGCGGCCGAGGAGGTGCGCGTCTTCGACTCCACGGCCGAGTACGTGGCGCACTTCGTGGAGGCGCTGGCGGCCGGGTGGACGGTGGAGGTGTGGTACTTCGGCCCCCTCCTCCCCTTCCGCGGGCGGGGGCTGGGGGAGACGCTGGCCAACCTGGCCCGCGCCGAGCCCGACGCCTGGCCCGAGGTCCTCCGCCTCCTCCGGCTCCGCGGCCTCCTCGGCGCGCTCCTGGGCCGGCTGGCGGTGGCCGACCGCGAGGTGCTCCGCGGCGTCCCCGCCCCGCCCGAGCGTCCCCTGGGGCGCGACGAGGGGTGGCCGCTCTTCCTCGCCGCCTGGGACGCCGCGCTCTCGGCGATGTCGGCCGGCGCGGATCGAGGGTCGGAATCGTCCGATGCGCGGCGCGCTCCGGCGGCCGCGCTCCCCGAGTCCCCGGGCGAGGCGTTCCGGCTCTACCTCGAGACGCATCCCACGGCGCCCGCGAGCTGGGGCGTCCCCTCCGCCATCGGCGCGTGCGTGGCGGCGATGGTGCGGTGGATCCTCCGCCGCGCCGCCGCTTCGATCACGGTCGAGAACGGCGAGGCGGCGCTCGCGCGGCACCCGTGGATCGACCCCGCCCCGGTCCGCCGCGTCCTCCGCGAGCACGCCGCCCCGCCGCGGTCGGAAGCTTCCACTTCGCGGATCGGTGGATGGGATTCGGGCGATGGATCGTCGTCCCCCGCCGGCCTCCGTCTCGCCGATCCGCCCCTCCGTCCCCTGCGGTCCGGGGCGATGAACCGCACGCGCGCCCTCCGCTTCCTCCGCGCCGCGAACCTCCTCGCCTCCCCCGCCCCGTCGCGGTCCGGGACGACGGCGGTCCCCGAGTCCGCCGACGATCCGTTCCTCGATCTCCAGGACGAGGTGTGGGCGGTGGACGCCGCCGCCGCGCGCCTCGCCTCCACCGGCGCCGCGCCGTCGGAGGGCGAGGTCCTGCGCGCGATCGAGTCGGCGGACGATGGGAATCCGAAATCGCCGGCGCGGTCGAACGAGCCGATACGCGTCCTCACGGCCGCCGCGCGGGAGCTGGACGACGGGGAGCGGCGCGCGCTCGCCTCGGCCGTGGCGGCGCGGGCACAGGCGCGGACGCTCACGCTGGAGACGGCGGCGGCGGGGGTGTTCTTCCTGATCCGCCCGCTGGTGGACCTCGGCGTCCCCGGCCTCGCCACGCGCGCCGGGCTCTCCGGCGCCGCCCTCCGCGCGCTCCTGCACGAGGCGGCGAAGCGGGCGGCGGACGCGCCGGAGAACGACCGCGCGGCCGGCGTCTTCGCCTACGGCTCCCTGGGCGCCGAGTGGACCCCCGAGCCCCCCGCGGCGCCGGGCGACCCGCGCCGCGCCGAGCTGGCCCGCGCCCTCCGCGCCCACGCCGCGCGGATGGGGCTCGCGCTGGCGGAACCGGAGCCGGAACCGGGATCGGGATCGGACGACGACGTGGAGGCGCTGCTCGTCGAGGCCGCCTGCCGCCAGCTCGTGCGCTGGATGCGCGGCTTCGAGACGAGCTCGGCCGCCTACGTCCTGAAGCAGGTGGTGCGGCGTCCCGGCGCCTTCCGCGTCCCCGCGAAAGGCCCCGTCGAAGTCGTCTGGCCCTCCTCGGGGATGGACGTCCTCCTGGAGCGCGCCGGATACCTGGAACCCCTGGCGGCCGTCCCCTGGTGGGACGGGCGCGGAGCGCGGTGGGAGCGATGAGCGCGCTGCTGGAGGTCGCCCGGCGGCTGGAGGCCCTCCTGGCCGCCCGCCTGGGCGCGGAGCCCGACGAGCCCGGCGTCGTCCACCCCCTTCTCCCCGGCGCCGACGAGCAGGCCCTCGCCGCCGTCCGCGCCGCCGTGGGCGGGAGCGTGGGCGACCTGGAGGTCGACCGCCTCGACGACACCCTGGAGGCGCTGGCCGGCGCCGCGGGGGTGGGCCCCGCCGAGACGCACGTCCTGGCCGCCGCCGTCCTCGTCAACCTCGACGACCGGATCGGCCGCGCCGTGGGGCTCCTCCACGACGACGTCTCCCGCACCCGCCCCAGCGCCGGCCTCCTCTGCCGCCTCCTGGAGGACGTCGCCCCCCGCGCCGCCGTGCTCGAGGCGGCCGGCCCCGGGGGCGCGCTGGAGCACCGCGGGCTGGTGGAGATCACCGGCGCGTACGGCGACCCCGACGCCCCCCTCGCCTCCCGCGAGGTCGCCCTCCACCCCCGCGTCGTCGCCGCCCTCCTCCGCGGCGGCGCGCTGGAAGACCCCGACCCGGCGTGGACCGGCGTCCTCGCGCTGGAGGACGCCGTCGGCGGCGTCTTCGGCACCACCATCGGCGCCGGCTCGTCGAGGGCGGGATCGGACGACGGCGAGGAAGGGGAAGACGGCGAAGGCGACGTCCTCCGCCGCCTCCTCGACGCCTCGGTCGACGGGCGCGTCGTCGGGCTCCTCCGCGTGGGGGCCGACGTGGAGCAGGCGCTCGACCCCGCGCGCGCCTTCGCCCACGCCGAGGGGCTGGGGGTGCTCCGGGTCGACCTCGCCGCCGCCCAGGCGCGCGGCGCCGCGGGCGACGCCCTCCTCCGCGCGGTCCGGCGCGAGTCGATCCTCGCCGCCGCGCTCCCCGTGTGGACGCGCCTCCCCTCGCGCGAGGCGCTGGCCGACCCCGAGGCGCAGCGGCGGCTGGCGCACCTCCTCCTCGCCGCCCCCGCGCCCCTCCTGGTCCACGCCGAGCACTGGTGGACGCCCCCGGCCGACCTCCCGCTCGTCCTCGTGCAGCAGCAGGCCGCCGCGCCGGGGTTCCACGACCGCCGCGCCCTCTGGGCCGCCCCCGACGGCGCCACCCCCCCCGCCGG
>DATACF010000861.1:0-3316 GCA_036259235.1 Longimicrobium sp.
CGCGCCGGGGCCCCGCGCCGGGCCCCGGTGTGGTACGAGCCCGCGCCGCCGGAGGTCCGCCGGGCGGAGGTCTCGGTCGTCATCCCCACCCTGGGGCGCTATCCGTACCTCCCCGCCGCGCTGGAGTCGCTGCGGGCCCAGACGGTGCGCCCGCGCGAGGTCGTCGTCGTCGACCAGAACCCGGCCGAGGAGCGCCGCCCCGAGGTCTACGAGGGGTGGGACGACCTGGGGCTGCGGGTGGTCTGGCAGGACGAGCGGGGGCAGAGCCTGGCGCGGAACACCGCGCTCGCCGCCGTCTCGCACCCCTACGTCTTCTTCTTCGACGACGACTCGGTGGCCGCCCCCGACCTGGTCGAGCGGCACCTGCGGGTGGTGCTCGCCGGGCGCTTCGACGTCTCCACGGGGGTCTCGTATCCCCCGCCCCCCACCGACTACCGCCTCCCCGAGGGGTTCGCCCACCCCCGCGTGGCGCAGACGCTCGACACGGGGAACTGCCTGATGCCGACCGCGCTGGCCCGGGCCATGGGCGGCCTCGACCGCAACTACGACTTCGGCCCCGGCACCGACGCCGACCTCGGGACGCGCCTCTACCTGGCCGGGCGGCGGATCGCCCACACCCCGGACGCGGTGCGGGTCCACTTCAAGGCGCCGATGGGGGGGCTGCGCGTCCACGGGGCGCACAAGACCAACACCGACGCCGCGCTCCTGGCCCCCTTCCCCCCGGTGACGCAGAGCTACTTCGGGCTCCGCTACCTCTCGCCCCGGCAGCAGCGCGAGCGGATGCTCCTGGCCTTCGTCACCAGCAAGCTGGCGCGGCCCGCGCGCCGGGGCCGGCCGGCCGCGCGCGCCGCGGCGCTCCTGCGGGTGGCGCTGTGGGGGCTCCTCCTCCCGCTCAAGTGGCGGCGCTCGCGGAGCCGCGCCCGCGCCCTCCTCCGCGCGGGGGTGCGCCTGGCCGAGTTCCCGCCCGCTCCCGGGGAGGCGTCGTGAGCGCGGAGCTCTCCCGCCGCCCCCGCCTCCTCCTCGTGGCCACCGAGCTCCCGCCGGGGCCGGGGGGGCTCGGGACACACGCCCACGAGCTGGCGCTGGGGCTCTCGCGCCGGGGGTGGGAGGTGCGCGTCCTGGCCCCGCAGGCGTACGTCGGCGCCGAGGAGCGGGCGCGCTTCAACGCCGCGCAGCCGTACCGGGTGGGGACGCTGGAGGGCGGGTCGGTCGCGCGCCGCCTCCGCGCCTTCGCGCGCCTCCTCGCCGGGTGGCGCCCGGACGTGGTGGTGGGGAGCGGGTCGCGCGCCCTCTGGGCCGCCCGCGTCGTGGCCGCGCTCCTCCGGGCCCCGCTCGTCGCCGTCGCCCACGGCTCGGAGATCATCCCCCCCGAGCGGGCGAAGCGCCGCCTCACGGTGGGGGCGCTGAGGGCCGCGGACGCGGTGATCTCGGTGAGCCGCTACACCGCGGGGCTCGTCCGCGAGACGGCGGGCCCCCCCCGGCGCGAGGTCGTGATCCCCAACGGCGCCGACGGCGAGCGCTTCCACCCCGGGCTCGACGCCGGGGCCCTCCGCGAGCGGCTGGGGCTCGCCGGCCGGCGGGTGATCCTGACCGTGGGGCGGGTGTGCGAGCGGAAGGCGCAGGACGTGGTCATCCGCGCCCTCCCCGAGGTGGCGCGCCGCGTCCCCGGCGCCGTCTACCTGATGGCCGGGCTCCCCGAGCGCCAGCGCGAGCTCGCCGCCCTCGCCGAGGAGCTCGCCGTGGCCGACCGGGTCCGCTTCGCGGGGCCCGTCCCCGCGGCCGAGCTCCCCCTCTACTTCAACCTGGCCGACGTCTTCATCCTCCCCTCCCGCCGCGCCCGCGACGGCGACGTGGAGGGGTACGGGATCGCGGCGGTGGAGGCGGGGCTCTGCGGGGTCCCCGCGGTCGTCAGCGACTCCGGCGGCCTCCCCGAGGCGGTCCGCGACGGGGAGACGGGGATCGTCGTCCCCACCGACGACCCGGCGGCCACCGCCGGGGCGCTCCTCCGCCTCCTGGAAGACGAGCCCGCCCGCGAGGGGACCTGGGCGCACCGGATGGCCGAGTACGACCGGGTCCTCCGCGAGGTGGCGGGGTGGTGACGGGCGGCCCGCCGGCCGCTCCGGCGACGGGGGCGGCGGTCTCGCGCCCCCTCCCGCGGCGGGTGGGGATCCTCTCCGACGGGCAGCACTTCCGTGGGGAGGACGGCGCGCTCTACACCACCACCCCGCTGGCGCGGCAGTTCGAGCAGTGGGCGGCGCTCTTCGACGAGGTGGTCGTCTGCGCCCCCCTCTGGCCAGGGCGGCCGGAGGCGCGCCACTCGGCGTACCGCGCCCCCAACATCCGCCTGGAGCCGATGCGGCCGGCGGGGGGGAGCACCCTCCTCGCCAAGGCGCGGCTGGCGGCGGCGCTCCCGGGGTGGATCGCGGCGATCCGCCGGATGCTGGCGCGGGTGGACGCGGTGCACGTGCGCTGCCCCAACAACGTCAGCATTCCCGGCCTCCTCCTCCTGTCCCGCTCCCGGCACTTCCGGCAGGCGGTCTACACGGGGAACTGGGCCGGCTACCCCGGCGAGGCGCGGACCTTCCGGTGGCAGCGCCTCCACCTCCGCCGCCGCTTCCGGGGGCCGGTGATGGTCTACGGGCGGTGGCCGGGAGACCCGTCCCACGTCGTTCCCACCTTCTCCCCCGTCTTCTCGGACGCCGACTGGGAGGGGGAGGCCGCCGCGGTGGAGGCCCGCGTGGCCGCGCTGCGCGCCGCGCCCGCCCTGGACGCGGTGACGATGGTGTCGGTGGGGCAGCTGGACGCCAACAAGAACCAGCGGACGGCGGTGCGGGCGCTGGCGCTGCTCCGCGCGCGGGGCCTCGGCGCCGAGCTCCACCTCCTCGGCGAGGGGGAGCGGCGCGGGGCGCTCGCGGCGCTCGCGGCCGAGCTCGGCGTGGCGAGCGCCGTCCGCTTCCATGGGCAGGTGAGCCACGAGGAGGTCCGCGCGCACTACCGCCGCGCCCACTTCGTGGTCCAGCCCTCGTACTCGGAAGGGTTCAGCAAGGTGATCGTCGAGGCCCAGCTGCACGGGGCCGTCCCCCTGCTCAGCGACCTTCCCGTGAACCGGGAGGCGGTCGGGGACGGGGCGCGGGGGCGGTGCTTCCCGCCGGACGACGCGGAAGGGGTGGCCGCCCACGTGGCCGCCCTGGCCGCCGACCCCGCGGCGCTCGCCGCCATGGTCGAGGCGGGGCGCGCGTACGCTCGCGTCCACAGCCTGGAGGCGTGGCGCGAGCACCTGCGGAGCACGCTCGAGAGCCACTGGAAGGTGGGGCCG
>DATACF010000862.1:0-13325 GCA_036259235.1 Longimicrobium sp.
GTGGTCGACGTGCACCAGGCGCTCCGCCGCCGGGTACGCCAGCGGCCGGAGCGCCACCCGGTCGAGGAGGGTGAAGACCGCCGTCGCCGCGCCGGTCCCCAGCGCCAGCGTGAGGACGGCGATCGCGGTGAACCCCGGCGCGCGCCGCAGGCTCCGCGCGGCCAGGCGGGCGTCGCGCCCCAGGGCGGCCACGCGCTCGCGGACGCGCCGCGAGTGCTCGGAGCGGCGGCCGATGCGGCGGAGCTCGCGCCGCACCCCCTCCACGTCGCCCATCCGGCGCGCGGCCTCGGCGCGGGCGGCGGCCGGGTCCATCCCTGCCGCCATCAGCGCCTCCGCGCGGGCGGTGAGGTGGAAGTGGAGCTCGTCGTCGACGTCCGCGTCCACGTCGGGGCCCAGGAAGCGGAGGTAGCGCCGCCACATCGGCGTCTCGGGGCGGCGCGGCTCGGGCGCGTTCGGGGCGCCCATCTCACGACGCCCAGGCGGGGGCTTCCGTCCCGTACAGCACCTTCCCCACCGCGTCCGCGAAGGCGGCCCACCCGCTGGCGTCGGCTTCGAGCTGGTGTCTTCCCTCGGCGGTGAGGCGGTAGAACTTGGCGCGGCGGTCGTTCTCGGTCAGCCGCCACTCGCTCTCGATCCACCCTTTCCGCTCCATCCTGTGCAGGGCGGGGTAGAGCGAGCCCTCCTCGATCTTCAGCGCCGCGGCGGTGCGCTCCTCCAGCCAGCTCGCCACGCCGTAGCCGTGCATGGGGCCCCACGACAGCGTCTTCAGCACCAGCACGTCGAGCGTGCCCTGCAGGAACTTGCGGTCGTACATCGTCGTCGGTGTCTTCGGGTGGGCGAGGGGGGAGTACCCAAGAGCTTCTAGGGTATGAGTACGTGCGGGATACCTAGACTGTCAAGGGATGTATTCGGGCGGACGTGTCGGATGGGACGTTCTGGTGGGAACGGCAACGGCTTACGGCAACTGCGACGACGGCTCTGGGCATGTCCCTCCGCTGCGCTCCGGGCCGGGCTGCGGGCGCCGTAGGAAACGATACTACCGTTTCCAACGGCGCGAAGCCCCTGGCGGACTCCATGCGGCCGCCGCATCCCCGCGGATCGCCATCCCCCTCCGCATTCCCCTCCGCCAGGGTCTTCGCCCTTCGGGCCCGCATCCCTCATGCAACCGCGAGGGCACCGAACTTCGATCGCGCTTCGACCGGCTTCCGTCGCCTGCCTCGGCCGCGGTGCCCCCTCCCGATCCGCGACTTACGAGCCTTGCCTCGACCCCATCGCCCGCCCCGCGCACCGGACCGCGACGTCCCCTCTCCCGGAACGGGCCCGGAACGGGAGAGGGTGGCGAGCCTAAGCGAGCCGGGTGAGGGCCCCGCGCGGGAGCCGCGGCATGCGCCACCGCCCGCGCCTCCCCCTTCTCCCCCTCTCCCAGGGGTTGGGCTCCAGGGTTGGGAGAAGGGGCCCGGGGGTGAGGGCCGACGATGCCCGCGCCGCGCACCCCATCCCCTCCGATCCCACGGCCGGCCGCGGTTCCGATGTATCCCAAGATATATCGAAACCGTTGACTCACGATATATCACACGTTATATCTGATCCGTGGTCGGAGGGGTGGTTCCGAGGTTCTTTACGAGAGAATCCAGGGGAGGGAGCGATGTTCGGAACGCACGGATGCGGACCGCGCGGGCGGCGGGGGGCCTGGGGCGGCTGGGGGTTCGGCTTCGAGGGGATGGGGGGGCCGGGCGGCCCGTGGGGCGGGATGGGCGGCCCCGGCGGCGGACCGGGGCGGGGGCGGGTCTTCGGGCACGGCGACCTGAAGCTCGTCATCCTCAGCCTCCTGGCCGAGAAGCCGCGCCACGGCTACGAGATCATCAAGGAGCTGGAGGAGCGGGTGGGCGGTACGTACTCGCCCAGCCCCGGCACCGTCTACCCCACGCTCTCGCTCCTCGAGGACATGGGCTACGCCCGCTCGCGGACCGAGGAGGGGAACCGCAAGGTCTTCGAGATCACCGACGAGGGGCGGAAGCACCTGGAGGAGAACCGCTCGACCGTCGACGACATCTTCGGGCGCGTCGACGAGCTGGGGTCGTTCTTCTTCGGGCCCGCCATGTCGGGGCTGGGGCGCGCCTTCGGCAACCTGGGCCGCGCCACCTTCCGCTCCGCCATGCGCCACCAGGGCGACGAGGAGTGGCTCCGCCGCGTCCGGGAGATCCTGGAGCGCGCCGCCCGCGACGTCGAGGGGCTCAACTGACCATGGCCGGCGACGACGACGACGACCCCGCGCCCACCTGGACGCCGTTCTACAGCCTCTTCCCCCGCCTCGCCGCGGGGGACGGGCCGGACGAGGACGGCTCCCCGGAGGTCGGCCTTCCGCGAGAGTCGTGGGACGCGCCCGGCCCCGGCGTGTCATCCCGAGGGAGGCACGAACGAGGGATCTAGCCCGCGCGCCGTGAGGCCCGTCGAAGCACGATGGACTTCGTGGGCGATCCGGGGCGATCCTCGCGAGAACGACCGCGCCTGCGGATGCGACCTGCGTCCGCCGGCGCGCTTTCGTGCTCCCATCACCCCGATCCCGCCGTCGCTTGCTCGCGGGCGCGGGGCCGGTCTACATTCGGACCTGTCCCCCGACGCCGTTTGACCCCTGATCTCCCGAGGGAGCTCCGCATGCCCCGGATCGCCCCGCTCGACTACGCCGCGATGCCGCCCGAGGCGCGCGCGGCGCACGACGAGCACCTGAAGACGGCGCGCATCACCAACATGAAGCGCACCCTCCTCCGCTCGGTCCCCGCCTTCGAGGCGCTGATGACGTGGTACCCGCTCCGCGACACGGTGAAGCCCTTCCTGGGCGAGCGGCTCACCACGCTCTTCGCGCACGCCGTCTCCTCCGAGACCGACTGCCTGATCTGCTCCACCTTCTTCCGCCGCATCCTGGCCGACAGCGGCGAGGACCCCGACCGGCTGGAGCTGGACGCGCGCGAGGAGGCCGTGGTGGCCTTCGGGCGGGCGCTGGCGGTGACGCCGCACCGGGTGGGCGACGAGACTTACGAGCGCGCGGCCGTCTACTTCACCGACGAGCAGATGGTGGCGCTGGCGGCGTTCGGCGCGCTGATGGTGGCGACCAACGTCTTCAACAACGCCGTCGGGGTCCCGCTCGACGACTACCTGCAGCCGTACCGGAAGACGCCCGCCGCGGCGGGGGAAGGGGTGGGGGCCCATGGGTGAGTTCTCGGGACGCGTGGCCTTCGTCACCGGCGCGGCGCACGGGCAGGGGCGCGCGACGGCGCTGGCGCTGGCGAAGGCGGGGGCGTCGGTGGCCGCCTTCGACGTGGCGCGGCCGCTGGCGTACCCCGGCTACGGGATGGGGACGGGCGCCGACCTCGACGCCCTCGTGGCCGAGTGCGAGGCCGCGGGGAGCGCCTGCCTCGCATTCGCGGGCGACGTCCGCGACGACGCGGCGGTGACGAAGGCCGTGGAGGCCACGGTCGAGCGCTTCGGGCGGATCGACGTCCTCTTCAACAACGCCGGGATCTGCGCGTACGGGCTGGCCCACGAGCTCACCGAGGAGGCGTGGGACGCCATGATCGACATCAACCTCAAGGGCCCCTGGATGGTGGCCCGCCGGGTGATCCCCGTGATGATCGCCCAGAAGTCCGGCGTCATCATCAACAACTCTTCCGTCGCGGGCCTCCGCGGGATGCGGCGCCTCAGCCACTACGCGGCGTCGAAGTGGGGGCTCACCGGGCTCACCAAGTCGTGGGCGCTGGAGCTGGCGCCGCACGGGGTGCGCGTCGTCTCGCTCCACCCCACCGGCGTCAACACGCCGATGAACGACGGCCTCGCCGAGCTGGAGGGGAAGACGCCCGCCGAGATCGCCGAGGCGTCGGCCGGGAACCTCCTCCCGGTGCCGTGGATCGAGCCCGAGGACGTCGCCGAGGCCGTCCTCTACCTCGCCTCCGACCGCGCCCGCTTCGTCACCGGCTCCGAGTTCGTCCTCGACGCGGGGCTGCTGACGCGCTGACGGCGGGGTCCTCCTCGACGGCGGAATCCAGGAAAATCGGTCTCACGCAGAGGAGCAGAGTCAGCAGAGATCTCCCTCTGCTGACTCTGCTTCTCTGCGTGAGACCTGTAGTTGGCCGTTCTCGGATCAGAGGTCGAACGGCTTCGCGAGGAGGGCGTCGATGGCGGCGGCCGCCTCGGCCACCCTGCGTTCGAGCGGGCCGCGGAGGCGCACGACCGGCGCCGGCTGCGCGGCGAGCTGCTCCACGAAGGCCGCGTGCATCCAGTCGCGGATCCGCTCGCCGTCGCGCCACCCGTCCTGGACGAAGGGGAAGTCGGGCTCGGCCAGGAGGTAGAGGTCCACCCGGTCGCGGAGGCCGACGGCGTCCACGCGCGGGTCGCGGCGGCCGAGGTAGCGCTCGTGCCAGGTGCCGGTGGCGAAGGCGTTGGTGTCGCAGAGGAGGACGCGGTCGGCCTCGCGCGCCAGGAGCTCCTCGCGGCGCTGCTGCTCGGCGGCGATGTGGACGAACTCGTCGCTCGTCCACGCGACGGACGGCTCGGCCCCGGCGGCGCCGTAAGGCCCCTCCGGCACCCCCCGCGCCATCTTCGCCTCCCAGTACTCGCGCCCGTACTCCTCCACCCAACGGGTGCCGTACCGCTCCGCGAGCATCCGGGCCAGCGTCGTCTTCCCCGTCGACTCGGCGCCGATCAGCACCACCCGCCGGACGAACCAGGCGCGGACGCACGGCTCCAGCCACTCCAGGTGGTCGAGCGGCGACGAGCGCACCCGCGTCCCCGAGACGGGGAAGGCGGCGCGGTCGCGGTCGACCATGACGTGCCGGGCGCCCATGAAGGCGGAGAAGCGCGGGCCGTAGTCCTCGCTGCTGAAGACGACGTCGGGGGCGCGCCCCAGGTGGGCGACGGTGAAGCGCGCCCACTGCCCGGCGTCGTCGTCGAGCTCGTCGGGGACGAGGTGGACCTCGGCGCCGGGGTGGATCTCCTCGAGCCACGCCTTCCGCAGCTCGCCGGGGATCTTCTGCGAGACGTGGTGGGGGAGGAGGACGACCAGGCGGTCGCACCCGCGGCGGGCGGTGTCGATGAGGTGCCGGTGCCCGCGGTGCGGCGGGTAGAACTTGCCGACGACGAAGCCGAGCGTCACGCCGCCACCGCCGCGGCCGGGCCGGGGTGCGGCTCGCCCCGCGTCCGCCAGGTGGCGCGCCAGTGGAGGAGCCCCAGGGTGGCCATCACCAGGTAGACCGCGTAGAGCCCGGCGGTGAGGTAGAGCGCCTTGTAGGCGTAGAGCGGGACGTAGACGAGGTCGACGGCGATCCAGGCGTACCAGCTCTCGACCTGCTTGCGGTTCAGCATCCACTGCGCGCAGAGCGAGAGGCTGGTGGTGAGCGCGTCGAAGAACGACGCGCTCCCGCCCACCTGGCGCAGGGTGAGCCAGAGGACGACGGTCAGCGCCGCGCCGCCCACGGCCAGCGCCGTCCCCTCGCCCCGGCCCACGCGCGAGACGCGCAGCGGTGTCCGCCGCTCGCCGCCGTGCAGCCAGAGGTACCACCCCACGAGCCCGAGGACGAAATAGACGACCTGCAGCCCCGCGTCGGCGTAGAGGCGCGCCTGGAAGAAGACGACGCAGAAGGTGGCCACGTTCGCCAGCCCCAGCGGGAAGTTCCAGACGCTCTCCCGCACCACCAGCCAGACGCAGAGCGCGCCGGTGACCGCGCTCACCCCCTCCAGCCACGTCGACCACCCCAGCCGCACCATCGTGAGCGCGATGGCGCCGACGACGGTGGTCAGCGCCACCAGGATGGCCGTCTCGCGCGATCTGGAAGCGGGCATTCGGCGGCAGTCCGAGGGAGCGACGGGGAGCCGGCGAGGAACGTCCGGCGGGCCGCTGACGCTGGCGCCGGGGGAGTCGCCTGTCAAGCCCGCTCCGCGCCGGTGGATGGCGTGCGCGTCCGTCGGCGTTATCTTTGCGCGCGCTGGGCCAGGGTCCGTGCTTCCGTACTCTCGTACTCCCGTACTTTCGTACTACTGATGAGCGATACCGTGGCGGTGACCAACCTGGGCGAGGACTCCGGATCGACGGGCCCCGCGGGCGACGGCAAGGCGCAGTGGACGGCGCGCGCCGTGGCGCCCGCGCTGGCGAAGCATCCCGAGCGGCGGGAGCGGTTCGTCTCCACCAGCGGCGTTGAGGTGGAGCGGCTGTACACGCCCGAGGACTTAGGGAACGTCGACTACGAGCGCGACCTCGGCTATCCGGGCGAGTTCCCGTTCACCCGCGGCATCCAGCCGACGATGTACCGCGGGCGCTTCTGGACCATGCGCCAGTACGCGGGGTTCGGGACCGCCGAAGAGACCAACCAGCGCTTCAAGCTCCTCCTGAAGGCCGGCCAGACCGGGCTCTCGACCGCCTTCGACCTGCCCACGCAGATGGGGTACGACTCCGACCACCCCATGGCGGCGGGCGAGGTGGGGCGCGTGGGCGTGGCGATCGACACCCTCGACGACATGCGGACCCTCCTCGACGGGATCCCGCTCGACCAGGTGTCGACGTCGATGACGATCAACGCCACGGCGTCGACGCTCCTGGCGCTCTACATCGCCGTCGCCGACGAGCGCGGGATCCCGCGCAACCGGATCAGCGGGACGATCCAGAACGACATCCTCAAGGAGTACATCGCCCGCGGGACGTACATCTACCCCGTGGAGCCTTCCTTGCGCCTGATCACCGACATCTTCGCGTTCTGCAACGCGGAGGTGCCGAAGTGGAACACGATCTCCATCAGCGGCTACCACATCCGCGAGGCGGGGGCGACGGCCGCGCAGGAGGTGGCCTTCACCTTCGCCGACGGGCTCGAGTACGTCCGCCGCGCCCTCTCGGCGGGGCTGGACGTGAACCGGTTCGCGCCGCGGCTCTCCTTCTTCTTCGCCAGCCACAACGACCTCTTCGAGGAGGTTGCCAAGTTCCGCGCGGCGCGCCGCCTCTGGGCGCGGCTGATGCGCGAGCGCTTCGAGGCGGGCGACGACGCGGCCAAGCTCCGCTTCCACACGCAGACCGGCGGCGTCACCCTCCAGGCGCAGCAGCCGCTCAACAACGTCGTGCGCGTCACCGTGCAGGCGCTCGCCGCCGTCCTG
Organism: Longimicrobium sp.; assembly: GCA_036259235.1. Lineage (GTDB taxonomy): Bacteria > Gemmatimonadota > Gemmatimonadetes > Longimicrobiales > Longimicrobiaceae > Longimicrobium. The sequence continues at coordinate 7,132 of DATACF010000862.1, forward strand.
GGCGGGACGCAGAGCCTGCACACCAACGGCTACGACGAGGCGCTGTCGCTCCCCACCGCGCAGGCGGCCACGCTGGCGCTCCGCACCCAGCAGGTGCTGGCGTACGAGAGCGGCGCGGGCGACACCGTCGACCCGCTGGCGGGGTCGTACTACGTCGAGGCGCTGACCACGGCGGTGGAGGAGAAGGCGCGCGAGTACCTGGACAAGATCGAGGCGATGGGCGGCGCGGCGCGGGCCATCGAGTACATGCAGGACGAGATCCACCGCGCGGCCTACGACCACCAGCTCGCCGTCGAGCACGGCGAGCGCGTCGTCGTCGGCGTCAACAAGTTCCAGAGCGACGCCGAGGAGCCGGTCGACCTCGGCCAGCCCGACTTCTCGGCGCTGGAGGCGGGGCAGCGCGCCAAGCTCGCGAGGCTGAAGGCCGGGCGCGACGACGCCGAGGTCCGCGCCCGCCTGGAGGCCATCCGCGCCGCCGCCCGCGGCACCGACAACCTGATGCCGCGCATCATCGACGCCGTGAAGGCCAGCGTCACCCTCGGCGAGATCGGCGACGCGCTGCGCGCCGAGTGGGGCGTCTACCGGCCGGCGTGAGGAACGGACTACTGAATGGGCTCTCGATGAACGACGACCTCCCGCTTCGAAGCTTCGAGGTTGAAGGCTTCCGGGCCATCCACCACCTCCGCGTTCCGGAACTGGAGCGGGTCAACCTTTTTGTTGGCCAAAATAACGCGGGAAAGACCTCGTTGCTCGAAGCCGTTCGTCTCTATCTGCACCGTGACAAGCGAGCGCTGGCGGCGTTGGTTTTTGAAATCGTGCGGGACCACACGGATTACCGGCCAGGCTTCACCACCAGTGGCCGCCGTTCGGAAATCGAGCCGGCAGATATCGAGGCCGCACTCCAGGCAATGGAGTCGCTGTTCCATGGCAGTTTCGACGAGCTGCGCCGGGAGTCGATCAAAATTGGTCCGTTGGATCTGTCTCAGGACGTGCTCACGCTTCGTATCCCATGGTCCGATGCTTTGTCGGGATCCGAGAATGGGGAGGCGGATCAGGGCTCCGGCGGATTGTTTTTCGCGCCAGAGACTCCTTTGCTGGTCATTGAGCATGCAGATGGGAAGACGCCCGTCCCATTGGACTGGTTCCTTCGCCGTGTCCCGCTGCAACGCTCCGAGCGGCAGTCGGATGTCGTAATGATCCCTGCTGTGGGGTTTGATCCTTATCGCATCCCGGCTATGTGGGATCGGATTGCGGTTTCCGGCAGCGAAGATTTAGTGGAAGCGGCATTGCGAATCGTCGAGCCTGAGGTCGAGCGCGTCCTTCTCGTCGGCGAAGCCTTCAGACGGTCGGTGCTGGTTCGTCTGCGCGGGGTACTGCGTCCGGTCCCGTTGCAAACAATGGGTGACGGTATCAATCGCGTGTTCGGAATCGCGCTGGCGATGGTGCAGGCGCGCGGTGGAGTGGTGCTGATCGACGAGGTCGAGAACGGGCTGCATTTCACGGTTCAGGACGAAGTCTGGCGCGCCATCTTCGCCCTCGCTCGCGAACTGAATGTGCAGGTGCTCGCCACGACGCACAGCTGGGACTCTATCGTGGGGTTTCAATATGCGGCGAACATGAGTGAAGAAGAAGGAATGCTCTATCGCCTGGAGCGCACGCCGGAAGGAAAGGTGGAAGCGATTCGGTTCACGGAAGAGGAGGTGGAGATCGCGGCCGAGCAGCGGATCGAGATCCGGTGATGAGGACTCGCAATACGCCGTTCCCGCGCGTCCTCTGGGTCGAGGGCAAAGATGACAGTGCGGTCGTTCAGAGCCTGTGCGAAAAGCATCAGATCCCGGAGGTCTTCCACGTCGTGGACAAGGAAGGGCTCCGCGTGCTCCTGCGGGGCCTCTCCGTGGAACTCCGAGCTCGCGGCGTGGAGCGCTTCGGGATCGTCGTCGACGCGAATGGAGACGTGGCGGCTCGTTGGGCTTCGATCCGGGAAACCCTCCAGGATCAGGGCTACGCGGATGTTCCCGAGAATCCGGACCCGAACGGCGTTGTCCTTGCCGCACATGGCACGTATCCGAGGTTCGGCGCGTGGCTCATGCCCGACAACACGAATCCCGGGATGCTCGAAGACTTCGCCGCCGCGCTCGTCCCGCCGGGCGACGACCTTTGGGCCTATGCGGCCGAGGTGATCGACGGTATCGCCGAGGAGCGCCGCCGCTTCGGCGCCAACGAGCGGTCGAAGGCGCACATCCACACGTGGCTGGCGTGGCAGAAGGGGCCCGGCTCGCCCATGGGGCAGGCGATCGGGAAGGGCGATCTCGACGGCCGGGCGCCGCACGCGGAGCGGTTCATGGCCTGGCTGCGGCGGCTGATGATTGACGACTGATCCGCGTAAGGCGAAGTCCGGATGGGAAACGAGGCCACTCCCGCGTGTCGGGAAGGGCCTCGTCGTCTGTGGGTCGTAATCCGGCGGGTTCGGTCCCGGTCTAGCCGATCCGCCGCGCCGGCGAGAGCACGCCCCGCTGCTCCAGGACGAAGCTCCGCGCGGCGCCGTCCACCACGCGGAAGCGGACCCAGAGCGTCTCCATCGGCAGCGGGATGGCGAAGGCGTCCTCGCCGCGGTACCGCAGCGTGAAGGGGAGCTCGCCGTCGAGCTCCATCCTTAAGCCCTCGCGGGCCTCGGTGATCCGCAGCCGGCGCCCGCCCATGTCGTAGACGCCGGTGTAGCGCGCGGCGTCGCGGTGGGGGAGGGGGAGGTCGCGCGCGGGAGGCTCGCGGGCGCCGAGGGCGAGGCGGGCGATGGCGCGCTCCAGGGGCTCGGGGCGCGCCGCGTCGTGGTTGGCGAGGACGGCGATGGCCAGCCCGGCCTCGGGGTAGTACGCCAGCTGCGCCTGGAAGCCGTTCATCGTCCCCCCGTGCTGCACGCGCCGCACCCCGTCGAGCGTCCCCACGAACTGGCCGAGGCCGTACCCCAGCCGCGTCCCGTCGGAGAGCCGCCCCTCGGTCGTCATCTCCCGGTACGCGTCGAGCCCCACCACCCGCCCGGTGGCCAGCGCCCGCGCCCACCGCGCCAGGTCGGGCGCCGAGGCGCAGAGGGAGCCCGCGCCCAGCGTGGCCGCCGGGCTGATCGGGTCGGCCTCGCGGAGCCGCCCCTCCGCGAAGGTGTACCCGGCCGCCCGCCTCGACGGGTCGACCGACACGACGGCGTCGCCGCAGTCGGCGGTGGACGGGAGCCCCAGCGGGCGCGCCAGCTCCGCGCGGACGTACTCGGCGTACGCCATCCCGCTCGCCCGCTCCACCACCAGCGCCAGGAGGTAGTAGCCGGTGTTGCTGTAGCTCCACGCCTCGCCGGGCGCGAACTCGAAGCCGCGGCGGCCCAGGAGCGAGAGCATCCACTCGCGCGGCACGTCCTCGCGCTCGGCCCGGCGGAACTCGGGCGCCGAGGTGTAGCCGCGGAGCCCCGAGGTGTGCGACAGGAGCTGGCGGAGGGTCACCGCCCGGCCGCGGAGGGGGAAGTCGGGGAGGTGCTTCGAGAGCGGGTCGTCGAGTGACAGCCGCCCCGCCTCGGCCAGCCGGAGGAGGGCGGCGGCGGTGAACTGCTTGGCGATGGAGCCCGCCCGGTACACCGTCTCCGGCCCGGCGGCGACCCCCGCGCCCGCGTCCGCCACCCCGTAGCCGCGCGCGAGGATCACCGAGTCGCCCAGCACGATCGCCACGCTCACCCCGCCCCCCGTCTCGGCCACCGCCGCCCGCGCCAGCGAGTCGACGGCCGAGGCCAGCCGCGCGGGGGAGACGGCGACGGAGCGGGCGGGGACGACGGGGTCGCCCGTCCGCGCGTCGAGGCGCGACGGGAGCCAGGGGAAGAGCGCGAGCGCGGCGGCCAGGAGCGCGCGGCGGCGGCCGGTGCGGAGGGTCGGCTGGGGCACTGCGGAGACTGCGGTGGACTGCCGGGGGAGAGGCCGCGTCCGGGAGGGCGGAGCGGCGCGTCCGGCGGGAAGGTGTGCCGGACCGAACGACGATAACCACGGCCGGGCGCAGGGACAAGTCTCCGTGCGCTTTACGACGCCAGGAGAGCGCCGTTCTCCGTTGCCGCGCGGGGGCCCGCCCGTTAGCTTACGCGGGTTTGCGACCGAATCGAACCGATACTGGCTTTCGACAGGCGACGATGCCGACGTACGAGTACCGCTGTCCCCAGTGCGGGACCGACTTCGAGAAGTTCCAGAAGATGTCCGACGACCCCGTGGCGGCGTGCCCCAAGTGCGGCGCCGACGCCGAGCGGAGGCTCTCCGGCGGCGCGGGGCTCCTGTTCAAGGGGAGCGGCTTCTACATCACCGACTACCGCGGCGAGGGGTACAAGAAGGCCGCCGAGTCCGAAAAGGGCGGCGGCGGCTCGTCGTCCGAATCGAAGCCGGAGACGAAGAGCGAGCCCAAGCCGGCGAAGTCCGACCCCAAGCCCTCCGCCGGGAAGGGCGAGTAGATGGCCGACGAGAAGCTGCGGCGCGAGATCGCGCGGACGCTGCGCGAGATGGGCGTGGAAGGGGAGCCCGCGGTCGCGCTGGAGCGGCCGCGCAACCCCGACCACGGCGACTGGTCGACCAACGTCGCGCTGACGCTGGCGAAGGCGCTGGGCCGCAAGCCCCGCGAGATCGCCGACGCGCTGGCGGCGAAGCTCGACGCGGCCGCCGCCGGCGTGCGCGCCGTCGAGGTGGCCGGGCCGGGGTTCATCAACTTCCGCCTCGCCGCCGACGTCATCGAGCGGGGGCTGGCCGCGCTCGTGGCCGCGGGCGACGCCTTCGGGCGGAGCGACGCGGGGGCGGGGCGGCCGGTGATGGTCGAGTTCGTCTCCGCCAACCCCACGGGGCCCCTCCACATCGGCCACGGGCGCCAGGCCGCCCTCGGCGACGCCGTCGCCGAGCTCCTGGCGTGGGCGGGGTGGAAGGTGCACCGCGAGTTCTACTACAACGACGCGGGCGAGCAGATCATGCGGCTGGCCCGGAGCGTCTGGGCCCGCTACCAGGAGGCGCTCGGCGAGCCGGTCGACTTCCCCGAGGACGGCTACCACGGCGAGTACGTCCGCGAGATCGCCCGCGAGCTGGTGGACGAGCACGGCGACCGCTTCCGCGGGGCGCAGACCGAGGAGGCGCTCGACGCCATGCGCGTCTTCGCGGTGGCCCGGCTCCGCGCCGAGCAGAACCGCGACCTCGACGGCTTCCGGGTGCGCTTCGACGAGTTCTTCCTCGAGTCCTCCCTCTACACCTCGGGGCGGGTGGACGAGACGATCCGGCGCCTCCGCGAGACGGGGCACGTCTACGAGAAGGACGGCGCCGTCTGGCTCCGCACCACGGAGTTCGGCGACGACAAGGACCGGGTGATGGTGAAGTCGACGGGGCACCCGACGTACTTCCTCCCCGACGTCGCCTACCACCTGAACAAGTGGGAGCGCGGCTTCCACCGCGTCGTCAACGTCCAGGGCTCCGACCACCACGGCACGGTGGCGCGGGTGCGCGCGGGACTCCGGGCGCTGGGGCTCCCGGAGGGGTACCCCGAGTACGTCCTGCACCAGATGGTGCTGGCCATGCGCGGCGGCCAGGAGGTCAAGTTCAGCAAGCGCGCGGGGTCGTACGTCACCCTCCGCGACCTGTACGACGAGGTGGGGGTCGACGTCACGCGCTTCTTCCTCCTGATGCGCCGCGCCGAGGCCCAGCTCACCTTCGACATCGACCTGGCGCTGGAGCAGTCGGACAAGAACCCGGTCTACAAGGTCCAGTACGCCCACGCGCGGATGAGCTCCATCTTCCGCCGCGCGGGCGTGGAGGCGGAGTCTGTCGATCCCGCCGCGGCCGACCTCTCGCTGTTGTCGCACGAGAGCGAGGCGGAGCTGGTGAAGCTCCTCCTCCGCTTCCCCGAGGAGGTCGCCTCGGCGGCCGAGCGGCACACGCCGCACTCGGTCTGCGAGTACCTCGAGGAGGTGGCGGGGCAGGTCAACTCGTGGTACCACGCGGGGAACCGCGAGCCTTCCTTACGGGTGATCGGCGACCAGGTGACCCCGGAGGAGTCGGCGGCGCGGCTGGTGCTGGCGCGCGCCGTGAAGACGGTCCTCCGCAACGGGCTGGCGGTGCTGGGCATCGCCGCGCCGGAGCGGATGGAGCGCGAAGAAGCGGAAGCCGGGGCGGGGGGGGGGGGGGGGGGGGGGGGGGGGGGGG
>DATACF010000863.1:0-13515 GCA_036259235.1 Longimicrobium sp.
CCCACGCGCCGAAGCCCGCCGACCCGAGCCATACGGAGACGGAATGGGCCACTCCCACGAGCATCCGCATCCGCACGATCACGGCCGGGGGCACGCGCCTCCGGCCGGGCCGGGCCATCCCGAGCCCCCCTCGCCCCCGCCCGAGCGCGACCCCGCTCCCCGTCCCCACCACGCGCACGACGGCCGCGACGCGCACGCGGGGCACACCGCGCACGATCCCCACGCGGGTCACGGCGCGCACGCGGGCCACGGCGGGCACGACAAGCACGCCGGGCACAGCGTGGAGATGTTCCGGGACCGGTTCTGGATCACGCTCGCGCTGACCGTCCCGACGCTGGTCTGGGGGCACATGCTCCAGGAGGCGCTCGGCTACACCGCCCCGCGCTTCCCCGGCTCGCGCTGGATCCCGCCGCTCTTCGGGACGGCCGTCTTCCTCTACGGCGGCGTGGTGTTCCTCCGCGGCGCCGCGCAGGAGCTGCGCGACCGGCTCCCGGGGATGATGACGCTGATCTCGCTCGCCATCACGGTGGCGTTCGTCTTCAGCGCCGCCGTCGTCCTCGGCTTCCCCGGGATGCCGCTCTGGGAAGAGCTGGCGACGCTGGTGGCGATCATGGTGCTGGGGCACTGGATCGAGATGCGCTCCATCACCCAGGCCCGGGGCGCGCTGAAGGAGCTGGCGAAGCTCCTCCCCGACACCGCCGTGCGCGTGGACGGCGAGCGGACCGAGGAGGTCCCCGTGGCGGCGCTGCGTGAGGGCGACGTGGTGCTGGTCCGCCCCGGCGCCGGCGTCCCCGCCGACGGCGCCGTCGCCGCGGGGCGGAGCGCGGTGGACGAGGCGATGATCACCGGCGAGTCGCGCCCGGTGGAGAAGCGCGAGGGCGACGCCGTGATCGCCGGGACGGTCAACGGCGAGGGGTCGCTCCGCGTCCGCGTCACGGGGACGGGCGAGCGCACCGCCCTCGCCGGGATCATGCGGCTCGTCGAGCAGGCGCAGGGCTCGCGCTCCCGCGCCCAGGCGCTGGCCGACCGCGCGGCCTTCTACCTGACGTGGATCGCCCTCGCGGCGGGGGTCGCCACCCTCGCCGCCTGGCTGGCGCTCCGCGGCGACCCGGCGTTCGCCGTGGAGCGGATGGTGACGGTGCTGGTGATCGCCTGCCCCCACGCGCTGGGGCTCGCCGTCCCGCTGGTGGTCGCCATCTCCACCACCCTCGGCGCGCGCGGCGGGCTCCTGGTCCGCGACCGGCGCGGGCTCGAGGAGGCGCGGCGCCTCACGGCCGTCGTCTTCGACAAGACGGGGACGCTCACCCTCGGCGAGCACCGCGTGGCCGACGCCGCGACCGCCGAGGGAGTCGCCGCGGACGACGCCCTCCGCCTCGCCGCCGCCCTCGAGCGCGACTCCGAGCACCCGGTGGCGCGGGCGATCGTGAAGAGCGCGGAGGAGCGGGGGCTCTCCGTCCCGATGGCCGAAGGATTCGAGGCGATCCCCGGGCAGGGCGTGCGGGGGCGGGTGGACGGGCGGGCGCTCCAGGTCGGCGGCCCCCACCTCCTGCGGAAGGAGGGCGTCCAGCTCCCGCAGGGGCTCGCCGCCGCCGCGGAGCGGGCGGCGGAGGCCGGGCGCTCGGCCGTCTTCCTGGTGGAGGGCGGCCGCGCGCTGGCCGCCTTCGCCACCGCCGACGCCGTCCGCCCCGAGTCGGCCGAGGCCGTCCGCAGGCTGCGCCGCGAGGGGATCGAGGTGGCGATGCTCACCGGCGACGCGCGCGCCGTCGCCGACGCGGTGGCCCGCGAGCTGGGGATCGACACCGTCTTCGCCGAGGTCCTCCCCGAGGAGAAGGCGGGGAAGATCCGCGAGCTCCAGGCGAAGGGAAAGCGCGTGGCGATGGTGGGCGACGGGGTCAACGACGCCCCCGCGCTCCTGACCGCCGACGTAGGCGTCGCCATCGGCGCCGGGACCGGCGTGGCGGTGGAGGCGGGCGACGTGGTGCTGGTGCGCAGCGACCCGCGCGACGTCGCCCGGATCGTGGCGCTCTCGAAGGCCACCTACCGGAAGATGGTCCAGAACCTCTGGTGGGCCGCCGGCTACAACGTCGTCGCCATCCCGCTCGCCGCGGGCGTCGCCTATCGCTGGGGGATCGTCCTCTCCCCCGCCGCCGGCGCCGTGCTGATGTCGCTCTCCACCGTGATCGTGGCCGTCAACGCCCAGCTCCTGCGCCGCGTCCGGCCGTAGGCGCTCCCGCCCGGCGGATCTCGCGGCGGCCATCGTCGAAGCGCCGGCTTTCCTGCCCGCACCTCGATGGACGACGGTGCCGCCGCGGCCTCCGCGCGGGCTTCCGCGACCGGCATCCCGGTGGCCGCGGTCAGATCCTCACGGCACTGCCACCGTCGTCGCGAGTGCCGGCTCCGCGAGACCGGGCCTCAGGATGACAACCCTATACCCCGTCAGGACTCAGGACTCAGGACTCAGGACTCGACCTCAGAGCGGCCGGAGGAGGAGGAAGAGGAACGACGCGAAGCCGATCGCCACGATGGCCTGCCGCACCCGCTGCTGGCCCACGCGCTGCGCCAGGCGGGAGCCCGCGTAGCCGCCCAGGAGCCCGCCCACGGTCATGGCGAGCGCCACCGGCCAGTCGACGATCCCGCTGAAGGCGAAGATCCCCGCGGCCACCACGTTCATGCAGACCGCGCCCCAGTTCTTCAGCCCGTTCATCCGGTGGATGTTGGTGAAGCCCATCATCCCCAGCCCGGCCAGCATCAGGATCCCGATCCCCGCGCCGAAATAGCCGCCGTAGACGCCGATGGCGAGCTGGCCGGCCACCATCCGCCAGGCGGCCCCCTGGGGGTCGCCGCCGGTCTCCGCGGCCGGAGCCTCCCCGCGCCGCTCCCGCAGCCGGCGCATCAGCGGGCCCTGGACGAGGAAGAGGAGCGTAGCCCCCAGCACCAGGAAGGGGACGATGCGGGCGAAGCGGTCGGGCGGGGTGCGCAGGAGGAGGAAGGCGCCCAGCGCGCCGCCGGTGACGCTGGGGAGCGTGAGGCGGATCACCCAGGCGCGCGCGCCGGCCAGCTCGCCGCGGTACCCCCACATGCTCGACAGCGCGCCGGGCCAGAGCGCCACCGTGCTCGTGGCGTTCGCGGTCAGCGGCGGCACGCCGAGCCCCACCAGCGCCGGGAAGGTCAGCAGCGTCCCCCCGCCGGCGATGGCGTTGACCGCGCCCCCCAGCGCCGACGCCACCAGCACCAGCACGAGCGCCAGGAGAGAGAGAGATTCGTTGTCCATCGCGGAAAGGTGCGGCGCCGCGGGGGGCGCGGCAAGGCGCCGCCCGATCACGGAACGCGGCCGATCCACGAGCGGAAAACAGCAGGGCCAATCTTTTTTTCGTCAGCCGACGCCCGCGAGGGCGCGCGCCTCGGTTGCCGCGTGGTCCGCCTCCATCCGGTACGGGCGGAGCGGCGGGACGACGAGGGTGGCGCAGGGGGCGTGGAGGAGGACCGTCTCGGCGACGCTCCCCAGGAAGAGGCGGGGCGCGCCGCGACGGCCGTGCGTCCCCATCACCAGGAGGTCGGCGCCCCACTCGCGCGCCTCGCGGACGATCTCGGTGGCGGGGTCGCCCACGCGGACGCGCGGCTCGTCGGGGGCGGGGGGGACCTCGGCGCGGAGGAAGTCGGCCAGCTCGCCCGCCGCGCGGAGCTCCGACGCCGCCTCGGCATACGGGAGGTCGACCAGCACCGGCGGCTCCACGTAGAGCGAGCGCGTCTCGGCCTCGCCCTCCGCCGCCAGCGCGCGGGCCAGGGCGCCGCCGCGGGCGTGCGCGTGCGCCGCGTGGGTGGAGAGGTCGGTGGTCAGGAGGACCCGGAGCGGCCGCTCGGGAAGCGGGCCGTGCGCCACCAGGACGGGGACGCGCGCGCCGCGGAGGACACGCCCGGCGGTCGTCCCCAGGAGGGCCCCGGCCAGCGCCCCCCGCCGCGTGGCGCCGAGGACCAGGAGGTCGGCGCCCGTCTCCTCCACCGCCTCCAGGAGGCACCGGTCGGGCGCGCCGGAGGCGATGCGGAAGACCACCCGCCCCGAGTCGCGCGAGCCCGGCGCCACGGCCGCCGCCGACCCGCGCAGCGCCTCCTCCACGACGCGGAGGACGCCGGGCACCGCCTCGGGCGGCGTCACGTGGACCAGGTGGAGCTCCGCGCCGGCGCGCGCGGCCAGGCGGAGGGCGGCGACGAGCGCGGGGTCGTCGCGGCTGGGGGTCGCGACTCCCGCGACCAGGCGGCGGAGCGGTGGGCGCATGGCGGCCTCCGTGGGTGAAGGGGACTTCTTCGCTCCCTCCATGGTACGCTCCGCGCCCGCCGCCGCGTGCCGGGAAGTCGCCGCCGCCGCCCTCCGGCGTTCCCCGTTTCCTCGTGTGGGGAGAAACCCGGAAGCTCCTCCGGCCCCCTGGGGCAGCGACAGACGGCCCCGTCTCTCCCGACCCGTCGCGGGCCAGCGCCATCCGGTCGGTCCAGATCGGTTGAGAATGCGCGCACCGGTCACTATTTTGGGCGCGTGTGTAATCCCAAGGACCATTCATCCGTCTCCCTCACGGCCGCACGACCGCCGAGGGCACGTCGTCGTTTTCGAACGCTCCACGGTACGGCGGCGGTGTGCGGTCCGTCGATCCGTCCGATCGTCCATGCGCGCTGAGAGGGCGGGATGCTCGAGTATCTCCACCTGAGGAACGTCGGGCCGGCCCCGGAGATGGAAGTGGAGCTGGCACCCCGGCTCAACCTGATCACCGGCGACAACGGCCTCGGGAAGAGCTTCCTCCTCGACGTGGCGTGGTGGGCGCTCACGCGGCGGTGGCCCCACGACCTCAACCCGCGGCTCACCTCCGGCTACGCGGCCCGGCCCACCGATCCCAGGCGCGAAGCGTCCATCCGGTTCCGGCTCCAGTCGAAGCACACCGGCGTCGAGTACGAGAGCGTGTACGTCCCCCGGGACGAGGCGTGGGCCGGCCGGCCGGGCCGCCCGTGGAACCCCGGACTGGTGATCTACGCGCACGCCGACGGCGGCTTCTCCGTCTGGGACCCGGCCCGCAACTACTGGAAGAAGCGGGGCAACATCGACGTGCAGGACCGCCTCCCCGGCTACGTGTTCTCGGCGAAGGAAGTCTGGGACGGGCTGGAGGTGGAGGTGGAGGGGCGGCTCACGGTGGTCAGCAACGGCCTCCTGCGCGACTGGCCCACCTGGATCCGGGAGCGCGGCGACACCGCACGGCGGCTGGAGGAGGTGCTCCGCACGCTCTCCCCGCCCGACGACGAGATCGCCCTCGGTCCGCTGACGCGCCTCTCCGTCGACGACGTGCGCGACGTCCCGACCCTGCGGACGCGCTATTCCGACGCGGTGCCGGTCGTCCACGCCTCGTCGGGGGTGCGCCGCGTCATCGGGCTCGCCTACATGCTGCTGTGGTCGTGGAACGAGCACGTGCTCGCCGCGGAGCGCCTGGGCGAGGAGAGCACCCGCCAGGTCATCCTCCTCGTCGACGAGATCGAGAGCCACCTCCACCCCCGCTGGCAGCGCACCGTCCTCCGCTCGGTCCTGCACGTCGCCAACGTCCTGCACGCCCAGGCGCAGGTGCAGCTCATCACCGCCACCCACTCCCCGCTGGTCCTCGCGTCGGCCGAGCCGACCTTCGACCCGGAGCTGGACGCATGGCTCGACCTCGACGCCGAGCACGTCGGCGGCGAGGAGCGGGTCGTCCTCCGCCGCCGCGATTTCTTCCCCCGCGGCGACGTCTCGAACTGGCTCACGAGCGAGGCGTTCGACCTGAAGTCCGCCCGGTCCGAGGAAGCGGAGCGGGCGCTCGAGGCCGCGCGCGAGCTCCTCCGCCGCCCCACGCCGCCTTCGCTCGAAGAGGTGATGCGGGTGGATGCGGAGCTGCACCGCGCCGCGCTCTCGGACATCGACCCGTTCTGGGTGCGGTGGGGGAGCTACGTCGAGGGGATCCGAGCCGCCGCATGATCCCGGTCACTCCCGCCCCCGAACCGCACGACTTCGACGCGCGCGTGCGGCAGCCGGGTCTCGCCGCCATCGCGGAGCTGGTGGGCGAGGCCCCGGCGAAGCGGCGCGGACGCCCGCGAACGGTGGCCGCGGCCCGGCGCGAGGACATCCCGCCCGAGAAATTCCCTCCGCTCTGGCGCCGCGTCCTCCCCGAGATGCTGGCGTCGTACGGCAGGCTCTGTGCGTACCTGGCGCTCTACATCGAGCACGCCACCGGGAGCCCCTCCGTCGACCACGTGGTCCCGAAGTCGAAGGCGTGGGACCAGGTCTACGAGTGGTCCAACTACCGGCTGGCCAGCGCGCGGATCAACGCGAAGAAGAAGGACCTGGAGCTCGTCCTGGACCCGTTCACCCTCCGCGACGGGCTGTTCGCGCTGGAGCTCGTGGAGTTCCAGGTGAAGCCGGGTCCCGACGCGGGCGGCGATCTGCAGCGCGTGCTGGAGACGATCGAGACGCTCGGGCTGAACACGAAGGAGTGCTGCGACGCGCGGCGCGCCTACTTCGACTGCTACAACGACGGGGAGATCACGCTGGCGTACCTGGAGCGCCGCGCGCCGTTCGTCGCTCGGGAGATGCGGCGGCAGGGACGGCTCCGCGGCGGGAACGCCTGAGGGTAACGGAGTCGCCGGCGGGACGGAGCGGCCGGCGTCAGGCACTCCGCCGGATGGCCTTCACCAGCTCGTCCTTGCTCATGGAGCTGCGGCCGGGGATGTCGAGCTCCTTCGCGCGCTCGTAGAGCTCCGCGCGGCTCTGCTCGTCGAGGTCTTCGCCGCCGTCGCCGCCGTCCGCGGCCTTCGAGCCTTTCGACCGGCCCCCGCCCCGGCTCGGCGCGCCACCGCCCGACGCGGCGGGGGCGTCCTCGTCGGCGGCTTCGCGCATGCGGCGCTTGAGGATCTCCATGAGGTCGATGACCTCGGTGCGCTCCTCGCCGCGCTCCTCGGGTGTGACGACGTCCTCGCCGGAGCGGAGCTTGGCGCGGGCCAGCTTCTTCAGGCGCTCGGCCGAGCGGTCGACGAGCTCCTTGCGGTCGAGGTGCGCCTCCAGCCGCTTCCCGATCTCGGCGTCGATCCGCTTCACCTCGGCGGGCTTCGGCTTCACGGGCTCGGGGAGGCCGACGTCGGCGGGGCTCCGCACCTCGTCGGCGAAGCGGAGGGTCTCGGCGCGGAGGATGCCGTTCTCGGCCATGATCGCCACCAGGTACTCCTTGGCGCGGAGGACGAAGGTGGCGATCCCCGCCCGCCCCGTCTCCTCCATCACCTTCGCCAGGAGGCGGTACCCCTTGGTCGAGTTCCCCGCGGGCGTCAGGTAGTACGCCCGCTCGAAGTACATCGGGTCGATCTCCTCGGCCTTCACGAAGCGGCGCACGTCGATGTCGCGCGTCCGCTCGGGGGCCAGCCGCTCCAGCTCGTCGTCGTCGACGACGACGAACCTGTCCTTCTCGTACTCGTAGCCGCGGACGATCTCGTCGGCCTCCAGCGCCCGGCCGTCCTTGGCGTCGAAGTAGCGGCGCCCCAGCGGGGTCCCCTCCGGCGACACCATCCGGAGCGAGATGCCGCGGGGGCGGTTGGCCGCGTAGAGCGCCACCGGGATGCTCACCAGCCCGAAGGTGATCGTCCCCGACCAGAAGGAGCGCGCGACGGCCTCCTCCGCGGTCGCTTCGTCGTCCCAATCCTCAGGCACGCTTCCGCTCCTTCTTCTTCGCCGTCCCCTTCCCCGCCTCCGCCAGGCTCTGCTCCAGGACGTCGGCCAGCGACAGCTCGGTCTTCCGCTCCGGCGCCTTCGGGAACTTCACCACCTTCCCCGCCGCCTTCGCCTCCACCAGCTCCAGCACCCGCTCGCGGTACTCGTCGTGGTACGCCGCGATGTCGAACTCGTCCTCCATCGCCGCCACCAGCTGCTTCGCCATCGCCACCTCGCGCTCGTCCAGCTCGCGCCCACTCGGCGGCGTCAGCGCCGAGGCGGGGACGACCTCGCCGGCGTGGCGGAGCGTGATCAGCATCAGGTGCTCGCCCTCGACGCGCAGCGCCCCGGCGTACTCCTTGTTCCGCATCACCCACCGCGCCAGCCCCTCCACCTCGCGCCTGGCGATCGCCTGGACGAGGGCGGAGTACGCGGCGTCCTCCTCCTCGTCGGGGCCCAGCCAGTACGGGCGGTCGTACCAGGGGTGGTCGATCTCGCCGACGGGGACGAAGCGGGTGATCTGGATGTCGCGCGAGGGCTTCGGGACGAGCTCCTCCAGCTCCTCGGCGTCCAGGACCACCAGGTCGCCCTCGTCGCTCTCGAAGGCGCGGCGGACGTCGGCCGACTCGACGACCTTCCCCGTGTCGGGGTCGACCATGTGCTGGCGGATGGGTTGGCGGCGCTTCGCGTCGAGGAGGCGGAAGTGCACCGCGCGGTCCTGCACGGCCGAGTACAGCTTGACGGGGACGTCGGCGCCGCCGAAGCGGATGCGCCCCTTCCAGATGGCCCGCGCGCCCATTCAGCCCTCCCCCTCCCCGCGCGCCTCGGCGAGGCACTCGGCGCAGAGGGCCTCGCCCGTCTCGCGGTCGACCTCGAAGCACTGCCCGCAGCACCCGCGGTCGCACCCGGCGCAGCGGCGCCCGGTCTGGTGGACGTACGGGTGCTCGCAGAAGTCGCAGCGCTCGGTGCCGCCGGCGAGCCAGTACGGACGTGTCTTCGGAGTCGCCATGCCGCCGTTCGCGGGCAAGTTGCCTGCCAATGCGCGCAGGAACGGCGGGCTTTTCGATTCCGGCTCAAGGAGGCGGCGCCAGCTCGAAGAGGCCGACGCGGCGGAGGTCGTCGCCTTCGCCGATGCTCCACTTCGCCATCGAGATCTTCCACCCGTCCACCTCCAGCGCTTCCAGGAGGCGGAGGCTGGGGGCGCGGAAGGGGTCGGAGAGGAGGACGCGGCCGCCGGGAGCGAGGTTGGTCTCGAAGATCCGGCGGAGGTGCGGATGGGTCCCCTCGCCGTAGAGGACGTCGGAGCCGAGGATCCAATCGTAGCGCGCGTCGTCGCCCCACTCGGCCCAGTCGGCCAGGCGGTACTCGACCCCCTCCGCGATCCCGTTGCGCGCGCCGTTGCGGCGGCAGACGGACATCGCCATCTCCTGCCGGTCGGTCTGCACCACGCGCGCGCCCAGCGAGGCGGCGACGATCCCCGGGAGCCCCGTCCCGGCGCCCAGCTCCAGCACGCGCTTCTCCCGGAAGGCGTCGGCGCGCGAGGCGACCTCGTGGGCCAGCGCCAGCGCGGCGGGCCAGAGGAGGACGCCGTACGGGAGGCGGTCCTTGTACTCGCCGAGGAAGGCCGTCTCCTCGGCCCGCGTCAGCACCGACCCCGTGTGCAGGACGCTCCACTCGCGTCCGCCCAGCGCGATGCGGTACTCGTGGAGCGGGAAGTCGCCGATGGTGGTGCGGAGCGCCCCGTCTTCCGTCGTCGTGGACGCGCTCATTCTCCCCCGGTCTCGCGGGCTGGGATTCGGTCGGCTCGACCCGGCGCCGACTACAAGATCCCTGCCCCCGCCGGTCTCAACGGACTCCACGCCCGCGCTCTGCCGCGCGACGAGCCCTCTCCCCGCGAGGTCCGCAACGCCGCGCGCGAACCAGGGAGGGCGTCTTCCAGAGGGGAACGTGAAACGGAGCCGGTCCCGCACGGGACCGGCTCCGTTCGACATCCGCTACCGCGGCCTTTCGCTCACCCGCGAATCGTGCGTCGCGCAGCGGCAGAAGCCGTTGGCTCACGCCTCGTCGGTCGTGAGCGGAATCGGGCAGAAGTACTGGGGGAGCGTGCAGGGCACGCTGGGGCAGTCGCTCGACTGGCAGCCGTAGCGGGTGCAGAACGGGATCGTCGGCGTCGAGTAGCCGACCACGGTTCCCTGCTCCGAAGCAGGCGCTTCGGTGGCGAAGGTCTCCAGGCGCAGCTCGTCCAGGTTCAGGCTGAGCTTCTTCATGGCTCGTCTCCCGTGAGAAGTGGCGCGCTTCCGGGCGGGGGGCCCGTACGCGGATGGCGAAAGCATCGCATACGCGCACCTGCGGCGGCTTAATACGAGCGCAGATAGACCCAATCCCAGCGGAGGATTTCCGTCCGATCCCCTCACGCCAGGTTGGGAGCTGGCAGCTCGATTGTCGGCAGGTGCTTATATCAAGATAGGCGGGAAACGCGACCCGTCAACCGCCACGGCTGGCGACTCGCACAGGCTGCGGCACGTCCACCGGGCCACCCGCGCACTCACCAGCCCCGATTCCGGCATCGGCCCGTCATGGCGCGACCACATCGGGCGCGCCCTCCATCAGCCGGTCGACCGCGTCGGGGTCGTGGAAGTCGCCCTGGAGGTCGACGATCAGCGGGAGACGGCGGCCGAGCAGGCGGATGGAGTACCAGGGCGCGTTCACCTTCACGCCACCGGCATCGTACCGCCCGTCGCTGTAGCCGGCGCGGGCGACGTCCTCCGGGCGGACCGACCGGAGCCGCGCCCCGTTGATCCCGGCCACCGTGACGCGGAACTCGTCGCCCGCCTCGCTCTCCTCGATCCGCGTCACGTAGCACTGCAGGTACGCGAGGATGCCGGCGATGACCGCGACCCCGCCCAGCGCGAACGCCCCGCCGAGCGCCAGGCGCTGCCCCAGGGGCCGCAGCACGCCGCCGTCCGAGGGGTCGAGGCCGAAGCGCTGGAAGAGGTACCCGCCCAGCCAGACGAGCACGCCGCCGCAGACGAGCGAGATCGCCGTCACGAACCAGACCTTCCACCGCTGCCGCCCGGCGTCGAAGACCACGCGCATGGATTCTCCTCTGCGATGAACGATCTGGAGGGAAGGTGGCCGCGTCACCGCCGGCGGAGTCATGGTGCGGCGGAGCGGATCGCCGCGTCGAGGTCGGCCCAGAGGTCTTCGGCGTCCTCGATCCCGACGCTGAGCCGCAGGAGCGAGGGAGGAAGGTGCTCCTGCCCCGCGATCGCGGCCCTGCGCTCCATCGTCGATTCCACGCCTCCGAGGCTGGTGGCGTGGCGGATGAGCCGGACGTTCCGGCAGACGTCGTCCGCGACCTCGGCGCCTCCGACAGGATCGAACGAAAGGACGGTCCCGAAGCCCTTGAGCACGCGCCTGGCCGTCGCGTGCGTCGGATGGGAGGGGAGGCCCGGATACCGGACGCGGGCGACCCGCGGGTGCGCCGCGAGCCGCTCCGCGAGCACCATCGCCGTCTCCTGGCCCCGCTGCAGGCGAATGGCGAGCGTCCTCGCGCCGCGGACGGCGAGGTAGGCTTCGAGCGTCCCCGGCGTCGCGCCCATCAGCTCGCGAGACTTATGGAGGGCGTGCCACAGCGCGTCGTCGCGCGTCGTGGCGACCCCGGCCAGGAGGTCGGAGTGGCCGCCGATGAGCTTGGTCGCCGACTGGAGCGACACCGTGGCGCCGAAGTCGAGCGGCTGCTGGTTCAGGGGCGTGGCGAAGGTGTTGTCCACGGCCACGATCGCGCCGGGCCTGCGCGGCGCCGCGTAGACCGCCTCCAGGTCCGCCACGGCCAGCAGGGGGTTCGAGGGCGATTCGAGCCAGACCAGGTCGGCGGCGGCGCAGGCGTCGATCCACCCGGCCGTGTCCTCACCCGCCACGCGCCGCACCGACCAGCGCCCCCGTTCCGCGCCCGCCGCCGCCAGCCCCGCGACCCCCTGATAGCAGTCGTCCGGCAGCACCACGACGGAGCCCGCGGAGAGCTGGTCGAACACCGCGGCGATGGCGGCCATCCCGGAGGCGAACGCCAGGGCCCGGCCGGACTCGAGCCCGCCGACGACCTCTTCGAGCGCCTCCCAGGTCGGCGTGCCGTCGTCGCGCGAGTAGCCGCGCTCCCCGCCGAGGACGAAGTTCGACGCGGGGACCAGCGGCACGTTCAGCGGCGCGCCGGGCTCGGACGCGCGCCCCGCCGAGACGAGCCACGATTCCGGTTTGATCGCGGACGGGTGCTTCTCCATCGTTCGAATCCCCCCTGACAAAAGGGAAAGGCCCCACGCCACGACTCGCCTCCGAGTCTGGTGTGGGGCCGTCCCCATGCGCGTGCTGGAGAGACGGGGTCGTCCCCGCCCTGCATGCGCACCAACCTACACGGAGGGGGGCGTTTACGTCAACGGGCCCCCGGCCGTGCCCGCGAGCCTGCCTGCACGGCCTCAGGCGAGCGCCGGGCGGGGCTCGGGGAGCGCGTCGGGGACGGCGTCCGGGACGTCGTCCTCCATCCCCATGAGGCGCGGCGAGAAGAGCCCGGTGACGGCGACGAGGACGCACATCCCGCCCATGACCACGAAGAGGAGCCCGATCCCCCGCCCCGGCCCCGTGCCGCCCAGGAGGGGCCCGAGCGGCCCGGCCAGCGCCCCGCCGGGGGCCATCAGCGGCGCGGCGACACGGTCGGCCAGCGGCCCGGCCACGAGGTAGCAGACCGGCGCGGTGCAGGTGGCGATCATCCGGCGGATGGCGAAGACGCGCCCCTGGAGCTCGGGCGGGACCTTCACCTGCCACACCGCCTGGCTGCACCCGTTCATCACCGGCGCCCAGAAGTTGAAGAGGAAGAGCCCCGCGGCCACCAGCGGCCCCCACGGGCGCAGCCCCGTCACCATCATGGCCGCCCCCAGGAGCACCCCGCCGACGACGATCCCCCGCACCCGCCGCCGCGGCCCGCCCCACCCGCTCATCACCGCCCCGCCCAGGAGGATCCCGATGGCCCCCGTCGACAGCGTGGCGCCCAGGACCGCCGGGGTGGCGAAGGAGAGGACGAGGGGGACGATGAGGACGTTGTTGAAGTTGGCGAAGAGGTTGATCGACGAGAAGAAGGCCAGGAGCCACCGCAGCCCCGGCCGCTCGGCCAGGTAGCGGAGCCCGAGGCGGACCTCGGTCCAGAGCGACGGCCGCGCCCCCGCCCCCGCGCGCGCCGGGGGGCGGGGGAAGCGGACCGCCGCCAGCGTCCCCACGGCGGCGATCAGCGTGAGGCAGTCGACCAGCATCACCCCGGGGATGCCGATCCGCCCGATCAGGATCCCCGCCAGGAGGGGGGAGAGGATCCCGGCGGTGGCGTAGGCGAACTCCACCATCCCCGCGGCCCGCCCCAGGAGGTGCTTGGGGACGAGGAGGGTGGTGGCGGCCGAGTACGCGGGCCACTGGAAGGCCCCGCACGCAGCGTGGACCATCGCCGCCACGTAGATGTGGCCGATCTGGAGCCGGTCGGCGTACAGCAGGAGCGCCAGCGCCAGCGTGGCCGACGCCGAGACGGTGTCGGCCACGATCATCGTCCGCCGCCGGTCCCACCGGTCGACCAGCGCCCCGGCGAAGGGGAGGAGGAGGACGGTGGGGAGGGTGGCGGCCACCAGGATCAGGGCGAAGCCGGTGACCGACCCGGTGGCTTGGTAGACCCACACCCCCAGGGCGAAGGAGGTGAAGCCGGAGCCCACCCCCGAGACGAGCTGCCCCGCCCAGACCAGGAGGAAGGTGCGGAACCCCGGGGCCCCCGCGGCGGCCCCGGG
>DATACF010000864.1:0-1505 GCA_036259235.1 Longimicrobium sp.
GCCAGGGGTGGTCCTCGAGGACGCGCATGGCCGCCTCGGTGATCGTCTGCCCCGGCGGCGCGTTCTTGCGGAGGAGCTCGCGCACCAGCGCGGGGATCTCCTCGGGGCGCTCGCGCAGGGGCGGGACGCGGTACTGGAGGACGGAGAAGCGGTAGTAGAGATCCTGGCGGAAGGTCTTCTGCCGCACCATGTCGCGAAGGTCACGGTTGGTGGCCGCGACGACGTGCACGTCGACCGCCGTCTCGCGGGGGGAGCCGAGCTTGCGGAAGACCCCGTCCTCGAGGACGGCCAGGAGCTTCGGCTGGACGTTCAGCGGGAGCTCGCCGATCTCGTCGAGGAAGAGGGTGCCGCCGTGCGCCGCCTCCAGGAACCCGGTGCCGCTGTCGCGCGCGTCGGTGAAGGCGCCGCGGACGTGCCCGAACATCTCGCGCTCGAAGAGCGACTCGGGGATGGCGCCGCAGTTGACGCGGACGAAGGGCTTCCCCGCGCGCCGGCTGGAATCGTGGACGAGCCGCGCCAATCGCGTCTTCCCCGATCCGGTCTCGCCGTGGAGGAGGACGGGGCAGGTGGAGGAGCCTGCGAGCCGGGCGAAGTCGGTCATCTCGGTGCTGAAAGCGCCGGACGAGGCCTCACGGGGCTGCTCGGGGGAGTACGTCCTGATGGCCAGCATACCGTTTCGGAAGCGGTCGGGGGAACCCGTAGCCCTCCGCGGAGCGCGGGGGCGTGAACATCGATCGGGAGACCGGACGGACGGCTTGGGCAGCGCGGAAGAACGTGTCCGCGAGTGGTGAGGGTTCCGGGTGGAACCTTTGTTCCTACGAAGTATGGCGGAAACTAAAGGCGGGCGCGGTGCGGGTCAACCCCATGCGACACAATGCTTTCTCCCCGCACCGCCCGCTCTCCAAAGAGCGCTCTTTTCCGGCGCTCGCGGTTCCAGGCGCGGCGCGTTCGGAGCCGTGGGAGGGTCCGGAGCGGCCCTGCAGAGGCGGGGTACGGAACGCGGGCGGGAGCCGGAAACGCGAAGGCCCCCGCGCCGTCGGCGAGGGGGCCGGGGGAGGCCGTGAGGCCCGGGAGCGGCGTCAGCGCAGCGGGGCGGGGAGGCGGCGGACGACGACGCGCTGGACGTCGCCGTCGCGGGCGATGGAGGCGGCGAGGCCGCCGGGGCTGAAGGCGCGCGGGGCGTCGTCGGAGCGGAGGGTCCCCAGGTAGGCGCCGTCGGCGGCGACGACGTCGACGGGACCGGGGCCGCCCCAGACGGGGCCGGGGCGCTGGATCCAGATCCGCCCCTTCGGGTCGACCGCGAGGCGCTGGACGACGGGGAGGACGGCGGCGAACTCGCGGCCGGCGAGCTGCGCCTGGAGGGCGGCGGCGGGGACGCCGTTCCCCCCCGCGACCCCCTGCGCGCCCCCGGAGGCGCGGGCGCGGGCCTCGGCGTAGGCGCGGCGGTCGGCGTCGCCCACCGGGCGGGGAGCGACGGCGCGGCGGAGGACGCGCTGGACGCGGCC
>DATACF010000865.1:0-5540 GCA_036259235.1 Longimicrobium sp.
GCCCCTCCCAGAGCCCGGCCGACGGCGGCCGGTCGACGATCCGCTCCGGCACGCCGAGCGCGCGCGCCACGGCCCGCACCTCCGTCTTGGTGAGGTCGGCCAGGGGGAGGAGGTCCACCCCCGAGTCGCCGTGCTTGGTGAAGTACCCCACCGTCAGCTCCGCCCGGTTCCCGGTGCCGACGACCAGCCAGTTGCGGAGGTTGGCGAAGTGGTAGAGGGTGAGCATCCGCAGGCGGGGCTTGAGGTTGGCCGCCGCCAGCCGCGCCGCCCCCTCGTCCGCCGCCTCGAAGCCCAGGGCGTCGCGCTCGGCCCGGAGCGCCCCCTCCAGCTCCTCGAAGGCGGGGAGGAGGTCGGGCGCGGCCACGCGGACGCCGAAGGCGCGCGCCACGTCGCGGGCCAGCCGCTCGTCCTCCTTCACGTTGCCGATGGGCATGACGACCCCCAGGCACCGCTCCGCCCCCAGGGCGCGGGCGCAGAGCCCGCACACCACGGCCGAGTCGATCCCCCCGGAGAGGCCGAACACCGCCCCGCCCGCGCGCGCGCCTTCCGCGTGGCGCGCGATCCACCCGGCGAGGAATTCCGCCGCCGCCTTCGGGTCCCTCCCCCGCTCCTCCATCCTCGTCCTCCCCCGCCGCCGGTGGTCGAACCGCGTAAGTGTCGCCCCGTGAAGGGGTTGGCGAAAACGGGACACGTCGTTATCTTTTGTCCGTTCGCCAACCCGTCCCCCCTCGCCCCCCGCCGAAAGAAACACCGCATGCTCGACGAGATCCTCGGCCGGTCCCGTGCCACCGCGCCGTTCAGGGAGGCGCTGGCGCGCTTCCGGCGCGACGGCCAGCCCAGCGCGGCGCTTTCCTTCACCTCGCAGTGCCCGGCGGTGAAGGTGGAGCGCGCGGTCACGAAGGCGCTGGTAGAATATCCCGAGCTCGAGGTCGAATCAATCGACGTCCGCGGCGCGTCGGGGTGCGAGTTCTTCCGGGGGGTCATGGAGGTGCGCACCGCCGGCGAGGTGCGGCGCGTGAGTTTCCACTGGGACTGCAAGTGGCGCGCGGAGCAGCTGGGGTGGCGCGACTGGTTCGGCTTCCCCGACCAGGCGCGGGCGGCCCGCGAGCTGGGGTACGACTGCTTCCGCTCGTGGCACGAGGAGTCGGTGACGCCCCGCCTGGCGACGGCGCACGAGGGCGCGGGCGAGGCGGTCCCGGCCTGACGCGGGCGCGACGCGGCTTCGGAAGAAAAGAGAACGGCCATCCCGGACCCGGGGTGGCCGTTCGTCGTTCCCGCCACCTTGCGACGGCGGGGCGCGGATGGCACGTTCCCCTCCCTCGCGCCGCTGACGGTGGCCGGGGCCCCGCTTCCGTCCGATCCCGATCTCCTTTTCGAATACGAATTCCGATGAACCACCGCATCGACCTCTCTCCCGACGAGCTCTCGCGCCTGGTCGTGGAGGCCGCCGTCAACGCCGCCGAGCAGGGCTTCTGGCCCGCCGCGCACCCCATCGCCGACGACGCGGTGACGCACCTGGTGCGCTTCCTGGGCCTCTTGGTGGCGGGCGACGACGACATCAACCGGCGCGAGATGGACGTCTTCGCCGACGTCTTCGCCGCCGCCCGGGGCGAGCGGCCGGCGCACGAGGGGCTCCGCGAGATGGTGATGGAGAGCGTCGAGATCGCCACCGACCCCGACGCGCTCCAGCACTTCCTGGTCTCGACCCCCGACTACCTCCGCGCCGTCATCGAGATGGACCGCGCGCGCGGCACCCGCAACGCCGACCAGGTGGTGACCGCCCTCGGCGGCCTCGCCCTCGCCGTCCTCGCCGCCGACGGCCAGGAGGCGGTGGAAGAGCACTCCATCTTCACCACCCACCTCAACCACCTCCGCGGCGAGCTCGACACCCACGGCGTCGCGGCGGAGGCGTAGGGCGGATCGTCCGCGTCCTCACCGACTGTCATTCCGAGCGGCGCCGCTGCACGGCGATTGACGTCACGCCAGATCCCGGCGGCGCCCGAGGAATCTAGCCGGGGACACCGGGATGCAGGTCCCGCGGCACGATGCCGGCTGGCGTGTGGCCCGGGCTGGATTCCTCGGGAGCGTCCACGATCCCATGTGAGTGAAAGTTCGGCGCCGACGCTCCGCTCGGAATGACAGGGCGGGCGCTTGCGATCGCGGCCGTCTCCCTCCCGGGGACGGCCGTTCGCGTCTCCTCATCCTCCGCGATGGTACAAATCGGCGGCGGGCGGGGTACATCCATCCGTCCCGCGGGTCCGGTGGTCCTTCCGAACGAAACGTCCCGATGAGCACAGAGAAGCGGTCGATCACGCGCGAGCTGAAGCTGCATGCGGTCCTCCTGGCCACGCTGCTGGCGGCGATGTGGGGGCTGGAGGTGGCGGACGCGCTGGTGTTCGCGGGCGGGCTGGACGCGTACGGCATCCGGCCGCGCGACCCCGACGGGCTGTGGGGGATCGCCTTCGCGCCGTTCCTGCACGGGGGCTTCGAGCACCTGGCGGGGAACTCGGTCCCCTTCCTGGCGCTGGGGTGGCTGATCCTCCTCCACGAGGTGCGCGACTTCGTGGTGGCGTCGCTGGCGGCGCTGGTGGTGGGCGGGCTGGGGACGTGGGCGGTGGGCGCGCCCGGCGTGCACATCGGCGCCAGCGGGATCGTCTTCGGCTACCTGGGCTACCTCCTGATGCGCGGCTGGTACCGCCGGAGCCTCGGCGCCGTCCTCCTCTCGGTGGGCGTCTTCATCCTCTACGGCGGCCTCCTCTGGGGCGTCCTCCCCGGCACGGTCGGCATCTCCTGGGAGGGCCACCTCTTCGGCTTCCTCGGCGGCGCCCTCGCCGCCCGCCTCCTCGTCCGCCGCGCGGCGCCGGAGCCGCGGCTGCGGGTGTCGGTGTAGGGTTCGGGACGATGGACGACGATCTGGAATTCGATCTTACCGAAGAGGAGCTCCGTCTCGCGCTGCGCCTCGTTCTCGGAGAGGACGACGCGAGGCGGAAGGCCTCGAAGATCGCCGGGATGCTCACTCCGGACATGGACTGGGCCGCATCGGAAGAAATGCTGCTGGCGCTCTCGCTGGCGTCGGAATCCGGCGACCGGAAGGTCCGCCGGCTGCGCGCGGCCTCGGGCCTGGACACGGACAACGCATCGTGGGACCAGAAGCGTGAGCGATTCCGGCGCGAGCTGGAGGAGCAGGGGGAGCTCCCTCCCGGATGACGTCGTTCGCGTGATACGATCCTGACGAAGCCCCGGCCGCCGCGTCCTCGCGGCGACCGGGGCTTCTCTCGTCAGGACGGAGGCGAGCATTCTACGGCCGCCCGCCCCCGG
Source organism: Longimicrobium sp. (assembly GCA_036259235.1). Lineage (GTDB taxonomy): Bacteria > Gemmatimonadota > Gemmatimonadetes > Longimicrobiales > Longimicrobiaceae > Longimicrobium. The sequence continues at coordinate 3,319 of DATACF010000865.1, forward strand.
CCGACGGGTGCGCGTGCGGGCCGCGCGGTCCCTGGCCGCGCGGGATCGAGAGGGTGCTTTCGGGGATCGACCAGACGTACAGCGCGACGGCGCGCAGCTGTTCGTCGGGGAGGGGGAGCGCGGGCATGACGCCCCAGCGCTGGACGATCTCGGGAGACAGCACCGAGCGGGCGGCGGCGGGCGCGCGGACGTAGTCGGCCAGGCGGGCGACGGCCTCGTCGCGGTCGGGGTAGGCCTGGCGGTAGCGCATCGCCACGTGCGCCAGCGGCGGCGCGGTCCGGGCCGGGATGCCCAGCGCGTGGCACCCGGCGCAGAGCGTCTCGTAGATCCGCGCCCCTTCGGCCGGGTCGAGCGTGTCGGCCGGGGGGCGGACGTTGAGCGGGAGCCCCGGCGAGTGGAGCGCGGGCGGCGCGAGCCCTTCGGTCGCCAGGACGCCCACGAAGGCGATGGGGATCAGCCGGAGCCAGCTCATGACACACCTCCAACGGTGAGGGTGGACGGGGAGTCCTCGCCTTCACCGACCAATCTGCGCGCCCTCGCCCGCGCCGGGTGTCGGACTTCGCGCGAAACCGCTGTGGGGGAGGCGCGGACATCCGTTGCGGCGGCCCTCCGTACACCGTCAGATTCCGGCGATGAACGGGCGTAGAGAGGAGACGCGTATGTTCCTGCACGTAACCGAAGTCCGGCACCTTGGCGGCTACGCACTGCGCGTCGAGTTCGACAACGGCGCGTCGAAGGTCGTCGACTTTTCCGGCGAGCTGCACGGAGAGGTGTTCGAGCCGCTCCGTGACCCGGAGATGTTCCGGCGCGCGGCCGTCGACCCGGAGACCGGGACCGTGGCGTGGCCGAACGGCGCGGACTTCGCGCCCGAGTTCCTGTTCGAGATTGGCAGGGCCGTCCAGCACTCCGCCTGACGCGTTCGAGGCGGGGTCGGCTCCGGCGCGTTTCATCGAACGCCCAATGTGGGGCCAGGCTCCGCGGGCGCGACAAATCGCGCGGCTACATTGGTTTGCGCGAACCCATGGTTTGTCTGCGCGAATCGAAAGAAGGGCCGCCCCCCTCGCGGGAGGCGGCCCTTCGCGTTCACCTGGCGATCCGACCGGCTGCGGCTACTTCACGAACAGCATATCGCGGTACGTCGGGAGCGGCCAGTAGTCGTCCGGGACGACCTTCTCCAGGCGGTCGCAGGCGGCGCGGACGGCGGTCATGGCGGGGATGACGTTGTCGCGCATGTGGTAGGCCTTGCTGTGGACGTCCTCGCCGCCCAGCTCCTCGTTCTGGGCCACCAGCGCCTCCAGCGCGTCGGCGAGCTCGGTGACGAGCGCGTCGACCTTCTCCACCGTGCGCCGCACCCCCGCGCCGCCGACGCCCAGCGTCTGCGCGCGGTCGGCGGCGGCCAGGAGGTCGTTCAGGTACCGCACCGCGGCCGGGAGGAGCATGGTGCGGGCGATGTCGGCCGTCGTCTCGCCCTCGATGTTGACGGTCTTGAAGTACTGGTCGAGCGAGATCTCGTGGCGGCTCTCCAGCTCGCGCTCCGAGAGGACGCCGTACTTGGCGAACATGGCCCGGTTCTTCTCGTCGGTCACCCGCTCCAGCGCGTCGAGCGTGGTGGGGAGGTTGAGGAGCCCGCGCCGCGCCGCCTCCTGGTGCCACTCGCCGCTGTAGCCGTCGCCGTTGAAGACGATCCGCTTCACCCGCCGGACCTCGCCCGCGATCAGCCGCCGGAGCGCGTCCTCGAAGCTCGCGCCGCCGGCCAGCTCGGCCTCCAGCAGGGAGCTCATCTCGTCGAGCGACTCGGCCATGATGGTGTTGAGCACCGTGGCCGGCCACGACACCGACTGCGACGCCCCCAGCGCCCGGAACTCGAACTTGTTCCCCGTGAAGGCGAACGGGCTGGTGCGGTTGCGGTCGCCCGCGTGCTGCGGGAGGTGGGGGAGGACGTCGCTCCCCAGCCCCAGGAGCCCGCCGCTCCGCGAGTCGGTCGGCGTGTCGCCCGCCTCGACCGGCACCAGGACCTCCTCCGGTCGGCGGTGGCGTTCGCGGGGAACGACCACCGGCTGGTGGCCAACGAGGCGCCGCCGGCCATCATCTCGGTCTTCCTGGGCGACCAGCTCACGGGGATCCTGGAGGCGATCGAGGCGGGCGACACGCCGACCGACTCGCGGAGCGGCGGGCTCCTGGGGCTGGGGAGCGACGTCCTCCCCCACCTCCCGCAGCACGCG
>DATACF010000866.1:0-2505 GCA_036259235.1 Longimicrobium sp.
GCTTTCGACGCGGAGGGTGTAGGCGCCGGTGGAGCCGCCGGAGAGGGAGTTGGCGCGGATGACGTAGGTGCCGGCGGAGGGGAGGGTCACCTCGATCCGCGAGCCGGTCCCGTCGGGGCCGTCGTCGTTGGTGGTGATCTCCTCGAAGGTGGTCCCCGCCAGCCGCCCGAAGGCCAGGAAGGCGTCGAAGTCCTCCGACTCCATCGTGATCGTCAGCCGCTCGCCCGCGCGGCCCTGGTACGTGTAGTAGTCGTAGAACGACTCGTCCTCCATCACCGGGTCGGTGTCCTCCAGCGACCCGCGCACCTCCTGCCCGGCGGTGATCGGCCGCGGGTCGGCCTCGGCCGCGGGGGCCGGGCGCTCGGTGACCGTCAGCGTGTAGGGGCCGGTGGCCTCGGAGCCCAGCGAGTTGGCGCGGACGATGAACTCGCCCCCGGCCGGCACCGTCACCCGGAGCGCCGAGTTGGTCCCCTCGCCGCCGTCGTCGTTGGTCGAGATGGCGGTGTAGCTGTCGTTCTCCATCCGCCCGAACGAGAGGAAGGTGTCGAACGAGTCCGACTTCATCTCGATCAGGAGGCGCTGCCCCTCGGGGGCGCGGAGCCGGTACGAGTCGTAGTAGCTCTCGTCCTCGTCGAGCATGGCGTCGGTCTCGGCGAGCGACCCCCGCACGGGCGTGCCGAGGCGGATCTCGCCGGTCTGCGCCGTGGTGGGGGCCGGCGGCTGGTGGAGCGAGAGGGTGAAGCCCCCCAGCCCCTCCGCCTCCAGCGACTGCGCCACCAGGAGGTAGCCGCCGTCGGCGGGGACGGTGAAGCGGATCCGCGAATCCGGGCCGTCGGCGTCGTCGTTGCTCTCGATCTCCTCGGTGATCCCGCCCACGCTCCGGGCCAGCGTCAGGTACGGGTCGAAGTCGCGCGACGAGAGCGTCGCCACCAGGCGGTCGCCCTTGCGCGCCTCGAAGCGGTAGACCTTGAAGCGGCCCCGGTTGCTCATGGCGGGGTCGTTCTGGGCGAGGGTGCCGTTCACCGGCTGCCCCACGCGGATCGGGGTGTGCTGCGCGGCGGCCGGGGCCGCCGCCAGCGCGGCCAGGCACGCCGCGGCGAACATCGAGTTCCGGATCATGGTCTGGGTGTCTTCTGCGAAGAGGTGAGGGCCGGCGGACGCGGGGCGCGGACCCGCCGGCCGAAGCGGGACTTCAGCGCCGCTCGACGCGGAGGGTGTAGGCCCCCGTCTCGCCGCCGGAGAGCGAGTTGGCGCGGATCACGTACTCGCCGGCCTCGTCGACGGTGACCTCCAGGCGCGAGTCGGTCCCGTCGCCGTCTTCGTCGCCGTCGTCGTTCGACTCGATGGTGTCGAAGGTGCCGTCGGCGTCGCGGCGGCCGAAGACGAGGTAGGTGTCGAAGGCGTCCGACTTCATCGTGATCACCAGCCGCTCGCCCGCGCGGGCCCGGTAGCTCCAGTACTCGGCGTACGAGTCGTCGCCCAGCCGGGGGTCGCTCTCGTCGAGGGTGCCGCTGGCGGTCCCCCCGCCGGGGGTGATGGCGCCGGTGACGCGGACGGTCTCGTCGCCGTCGTCGTCGGTGTCGTCGTCGCCGGGGCCCGCGCGCTCGACCGCGAGGGTGAAATCGCCCATCTCGCCCTCGGAGAGGGTGTTGACGCGGATCTCGTAGTCGCCGGTGCGGTCGAGGGTGGCGACGATCCGCGCGTCGGTGCCGCCGGCCCCGTCGTCGTCGGTCTCGCAGTCGTCGCAGTCGGCGCCGGCGCGCGTGCCGAAGGCGAGGTAGGCGTCGAAGTCGTCGGAGCGGAGGGTGATCCGCACGCGCTCGCCGGCCTGGCCGCGGAAGCGCCAGATCTCGTAGTACGAGTCGTCGTCGAGGGTGGAGTCGGCGCTGTCGAGCCGCCCGGTGAGGGTCTGGCCCAGGGCGATGGTGTTCTGGGCGGCAGTGTCGGCGGCCGAGAGCGCCAGCGCGAGCGCGCCCGCGAGGGCGAGGGGTGCGGTGCGGAGCATGGGAGGTCGATCCCGCGTGCGGAAGGTGTGCGGGGGCGCCCGTGGGGCCGCCGCCGGAGCATGGAACGAGGTGCGGGCGCGCGGGGGAGGGCGCGGCCCGGGAGCGCTGCGGGGAGGATGTACCCCGGCGCGGCGCCCCGGGTTGCGGCGGCGCCGCCTCGCGCAGCCGCCAATCTAACGTTTGGCCTTGGAAAGAAAAGACTTTCGTGGACTTTCAGTCGTCGTCGCCGTACATCCGCGCCTCTTCGTCGGCCAGCGTCTCGCGGAGGGCGGCCTCCCAGGTGACGCGCTCGCTCATGGCGCGGGCCTGGGCCTCGATCCAGAGCTCGCGGAGGACGACGTCCAGCACCGAGACGCCCAGCCCCTCGCGGGTGCGGCGGAGCTCGGCGGCGCGCGTGGCCACGGGGAGGAGGTCGGGGGGGATGTCGGCGTGGGGGGGGAGGTAGGCGGCGCCGGCGGTCTCGGGGGTGCGCCCCTCGTCCTTCGGATCGGGGGCGGCC
>DATACF010000867.1:0-1911 GCA_036259235.1 Longimicrobium sp.
GCTCGGCGCGCGGGGCGGGCGGTGGGGTGGGGGCGAGCTTCGGGGGGGCGCGGATCGGGATGAAGTTTCTCCCCTCACCACGCACGCCCACTGCGTGCGGGGGGAGGGGTCGGGGGAGGGGGCCGCGTAGGCCGAGGCAGGCGAGGGAAGCCCGTCGCGGCGCGATCGAAGTTCCGCCGTTGAGCGAAGTTGTGTGAGGGATGCGGGCCCGGAGGGCGGAGACCCTGGCGGAGGGGAATGCGCAGGGGGGCCGCGATCCGAGGCGAAGCGGCGGAGGGCATGGAGTCCGCCAGGGGCTCCGCGCCGTGGCAAACGGTAGTATCGTTTGCTACGGCGCCCGCAGCCCGGCCCGGAGCGCAGCGGAGGGACACGCCCGGATCCGCAGTTCGCCGTTGCAGTTGACGTTGATCCAGGCCCGGGCCTCACGGAAGCAGCCCGGACGCACGATAAAGATTCGAGAAACACGACGATGCCAGAACAGGCGGTACAGCACAGGATCCCCGCGGAAGGCGCCGACCCGCTGGCGCTCTCCGGGGTCAACGACGCCAACCTGCTGGAGCTCGGGCGCCTCTCGGGGCTGCGCGTGGTCCTCCGCGACGACCACCTCCTCCTCAGCGGCCCGCTGGAGGGCGTCGAGCGCGCCGTCCCGGTGGCCCAGCACATGGTGGAGCTGGCGCGGCGCGGCGTCCCCGTGGGCGCCGACGACGTCCACCGCTTCTTCGACGCGGCGCGGGAAGGCGGCACGGGCGGCGTGGAGCGCCTGGCCGAGGCCGGCCGCGTCGCCGTCCCCGGCCCCAAGAAGACGATCACGCCGAAGACCGAGGGCCAGGCGAAGTACCTGGCCGCGATCGAGGAGAACGACATCGTCGTGGGGATCGGCCCGGCGGGGACGGGGAAGACGTACCTGGCGGTGGCGATGGCCGTGGACGCGCTCTTCAAGAAGCGCGTGAAGCGGATCGTCCTCGCGCGGCCCGCGGTGGAGGCGGGGGAGAACCTCGGCTTCCTCCCCGGCGACCTCCAGGAGAAGATCGACCCGTACCTCCGGCCGCTCTACGACGCGCTGGAGGACATGATCCCGCACGACCGGCTCCGGCGGGCGATGGAGAGCCGCTCGATCGAGATCGCGCCGCTGGCGTACATGCGCGGCCGCACCCTCCAGGACGCGTTCGTGATCCTGGACGAGGCGCAGAACGCCACCAACGCGCAGATGAAGATGTTCCTGACCCGCCTGGGGCTGAACTCCAAGGCGGTGATCACCGGCGACAAGACGCAGATCGACCTCCCCCGCCGCGAGGACTCGGGGCTGGTGCAGATCGAGCAGGTGCTGAAGGGGATCGACGGGATCGCGTTCTCGTACTTCACCGGGGGCGACGTGATCCGCCACCGGCTGGTGAAGGAGATCATCCGCGCCTACGCCAGCGCGGCGGGGCGCGAAGAGGAGGAAGGGGAGGCCTGATGGCCACCGCTCCCGACCGCCCGCAGCCCGACCGCCGCGCGGTCCCCCGCGAGGCGCCGGTGCCCCTGTCGCGGCGCTGGCCCGCGCGGCTCCGCTCGGGCGGGGTGCGGCTGGGGGTCCTCCTGGGGACGGCGGTGGCGGTCTACCTCCTCTTCCCCCTCCAGGGGACGCCGGGCCCGGTCCTCCTGGAGCGGGGGGTGGTGGCCGAGGAGGACGTGATCGCGGCGATCGCCTTCCAGGTGCCGAAGACGGAGGAGGAGCTCCGCCGCGAGCAGGAGCAGGCGGCGAGCGGCGTCCCCCCCGTCTACGACTACCACCCGGGGGCGGCGGACAGCGTGGTCGCCGCGCTCCGCGGCTTCTTCGTCTCGGTGGAGCAGGGGCTGGCGGCCGCCGGCGCCGACCCGCAGGCGCAGCAGCGGGCGGTGCGCGAGGCGCTCTCGCGGAGCGGGGTGCCG
>DATACF010000868.1:0-2993 GCA_036259235.1 Longimicrobium sp.
CCCGGTCGGCGTGCGTCACCTCCAGCGCGCGCACGCCGCCGTCCTCGCGCACCACCAGCGCCACGTCCACGCGGCCGCCCACGCCCGCCGCGCGCAGGAGCGGCGGATACGCGGCCACCAGCGCGCGCGACACCGCCTCCACGTTCGCCAGGCGCGGCGGCACGTCCGTCTCCGACAGCTCCCGCACGCCCGCCACCTCCGCGCGCGCGGCGGCCTCGGCCCGCGCCACCCGGAAGGAGACGGGGAGGGTGATCCACACCGCCTTCGCCTCGCCCCGCGCGCGCGCCGGGGCGAAGCGCGCCACGGCCAGCGCCCGCACCGCCGCCTCGCCCAGCGCCGGGTGCGGAGTCGACACGACCGAGACCTCCTCGGGCACCCCGGCCTCGCTCACCCGGAAGCGCACCGTCACCATCCCCTCGACGCCCGCCTCCTTGAGCAGCGGCGGATACGCCGCCTCCAGCGCCCGCGCCACCGCCTGCGGGTTCGCGATCACCGGCACCGTGTCACGCGCCGACGGCGAAGGAGACGGCGAAGGCGAGGGCGAAGGAGAGGGCGATGCGCTCGGCGACGGGGACGGAGAAGGCGACGGCGACGCGCTCGGGGATGGCGAAGGCGAGGCGCTCGGAGAGGGTGAGGGGGACGGAGACACGCTCGGCGACGGCGAGGGCGAAGGCGACGGACTCGCGGACGGCGAGGGGGAAGGCGACCACGACGGCGAGGCAGACGGAGACGGCGTCGGGGACGGCGAGGGGGACGCGGAGCCGTTCCACTCGGCCGCCACGCTCGCGAACGCGTCGGAGAGGCGCGGCGCGGGGAGGGCGAAGAGGGCCGCGACGGCGGCGGCGACGACGGCGGCGTGGGCCAGGGCGCGCCGGGCGCGGTGGCGCGGGGTGCGTGCGGTCATGGTGCGGATCCTCCGTTCGAGGGACGAGCCCGGTTCCGAGAACGCGGCCCCCGGGAGCGCCCCGCGGGCCCCCCGGCGGCCGACCTCCAGCAGCAGGCGCCCGTACGCGGCCACGTCGCCCCCGTGGGCGAGGGTGCGGGCGTCGCAGTCCACCTCCATCGCCAGCCGCAGCCGGCCCAGCTGCCACCAGAGCGCCGGGCTCCACGGCATCGCCGCCACCGCCAGGAGCCCGAAGAAGAGGAGCCGCGGGTCGCCCGCGCGCAGGTGCTCCCGCTCGTGCAGGACGATCATCCGCTGCAGCGGCTCGGCCCAGAGGAGCGTCCACCGCGGCAGCACGATCTCCCCTTCCACCAGCCCCACCACCGCCGGCCCGGTGTGCTCCGACAGGAGGACGGGCGCGCCCCCCACCACCGCCCGCGTCCACCGCCGCCGCCGCCGCGCCATCGCCAGCGTCGCCGCCGCCAGCGCCAGGAGCGCCAGGAGCGACGCCGCCCCCCATCCCCACGCCAGCGCCCAGTCGAGCGCCCGCGCCGGGGCCGTCGAAGCGACCGTCTCCGCCCCCGGCTCCACCCCGACGACGACCGGCGCTCCGAACGACACCACGAATCCCTCGTCCTCCCCTCCCCCGCCCCGCGCCAGCGCCACCGGGGCGGCGAGGGAGAGCGCGAGCGCGGCGGCCCACGCCCAGCGCGTGGGGAGGCGGAAGAGGAGGAGCGCGCGCTCGGCGGCCCACGCGGCGAGCGCGGCGAACGCGGCCACGGCGGCGGCGAAGAGGATCAGCGCGCTCATCCCTCGCCTCCCTCGCGCAGCCGCTCTTCCAGCAGCCGCTGCATCCGCCGGAGCTCCTCGTCCGAGAGGCCGCGGTCGGAGACGAGCTGGGTGAGGAGGAGCTCGGGCGAGTCCTTGAAGAGCTTGCGGGTGATCCGGCGGAGCACGCTCCTCCCCGCCGCCCGGCGCTCCACGAGCGGGTGGTAGCGGTACGCCTTCCCCTCCTCGGTGTGGCCGGCGTACCCCTTCTCCTCCAGCGTGCGCAGCACCGTGAGCACCGTCGTGTACGCCAGCGGGTCGGCCAGGCGCTCGCGCACCTCGGCCACCGTGGCGCTCCCCAGGTCCCACAGCACCCCCATCACGTCCAGCTCGCGCTCCGTGAAGCTGATCTCCACCCCCGCCTCCTTTCCGCCGGTTCCGTCTCAGATCCCAGGCTTCCCAACTGCGGTCTCTCACAGGGGACACGGAGGGCACGGGGGGAGCTCCGTGCCCGCACGGGCCCGCCGCTGCACGGCGGGCGTCCCTACTAATTCTTTAGTAGATGATAGCCGACACACCCCGTGTTGTCAACTATCTTTCTAGTAGACGAATCAGGGAGCGGCGTTCTGACGCGCCGAAGGTTGATCGGCGGCGGCGCCCGCACGACATTTGCGCGCGTACACGGCCGGTCGCGCCGGGAGGGAGACGGCGCGTGGATTCCCAGGGTGACGACGAGGAGGAGGACGAGGATGAGGAACGCGGTACGGAAGATGGCGATGGCCGGCGCGGCGCTGGCCACCCTGGCGGCGTGCGGGGGCCCGGGGACGGCGGGGACGTCCGCGCGGCCGCGGAGCTTCAACGAGCCCGTCTACGACGCCAGCGGGCAGGAGGTGGCGCGGCTGACGCTGACGCAGATCAAGCCCGACTCGGTGCGGGTGCGCGTCGACGCCACGCGCGTCCCCGCGGGGACGCACGGGACGCACCTGCACGCGGTGGGGCGGTGCGAGCCGCCGGGCTTCACCACGGCGGGCCCGCACATGAACCCGACGAACCGCCAGCACGGCCTGCGCAACCCGCAGGGCCCGCACCTGGGCGACATGCCCAACCTGGTGGTGGGCGCCAACGGCCAGGGGACGCTGGAGACCACCGTCGCCGGCCGCCTGACCCCCGGCCAGGCGCCGATCTTCGACGCCGACGGCACCGCGCTGGTGATCCACGCCCGCGCCGACGACCAGGTCACCGATCCCTCCGGCAACTCCGGCGACCGCATCGCCTGCGCCGTCATCGCCGCGCCGACGATGTGAGATCGGAGCAGGGCCGAAGACAGGAAGCCTCGCACGGG
>DATACF010000869.1:0-4856 GCA_036259235.1 Longimicrobium sp.
GCCCGCAGGAGTGACGGCGCCGGGTCGAGAGGAAAGCGGAAGGGCGGGAGCCGGCCGGCTCCCGCCCTTCCGCTTTCCTCTCGACCCGGCGCCGTCACTCCTGCGGGCGCGGGGCGGGCGGCGGGGGAATCTGGGGCCCGGCGGCGTCCTCGGGGCCGGGCGGGGTGGTGCCGACGGTGCGGCTGAGCCAGGCGAGCTGGTCGACGTGGGCCTGCGCGTTCAGCGCGTGCGGGGTGTCGTACCACGTCACCGTCTTCTCGCCGGGGAAGGCGGCCTGGATCTCCTCGGCGTCGGCGGCCGAGACGAGCTGGTCCTGCCGGGCGAACTGGAAGAAGATGGAGGCCGGCGCGGCGCGGCCGACGAAGCGGATCGGCTCGATGGGGCGCATGGCCGCCAGCCAGCGGTCCCACTGCTCGCGGGGGGCGGGGAAGCCCTCGGGCGGGTCGTTCGACCCCGGGTCGGTGAAGTGCGACACCAGCCCGCCGTCGGCCACGGCGAGGATGTACGTCTTCAGCCGCCGCTCCACCCCCGCGAAGAGGGCGCCCATCGCCCCGCCGTAGCTCCGGCCGACGTAGGCCAGCCGCGCGGCGTCCACGTCCGGGCGCGCCACCAGGAGGTCGACGGCGCGCTGGAGCTCGACGATCCACTGCACCTGGTCGGCGCTGTCGGCGGGGGTGAAGGTGAGCGGTGGGCCGCCGCGCCGCATCCCCGGCGAGGTGAGGGCGACGACCACCGCGCCGTGCTTCGCGATGTAGAGGGCGCGCCCGGTGAAGGCCTCGGCGTTCCCCGGCATCCCGTGGCCGAGGATGACCCCGGCGAAGGGCCCGCGCCCCCGGGGGACGAAGAGGAGCCCCTCGGCGCGGCCGCCGCGCGGGCTGGCGAAGGAGATCCGGCGCACCTCCACCCCCTCCTCGGTGCGGAGGAGCGAGTCGCGCAGCTCCAGCGGCGCCGCGCGATCGTACGCGAAGGTCTCCAGCGGGAGGGCGCCGCCGCCGGGCGCCTGCGCGCTCAGGCACGACGCGGAGCCCGCGAGGAGCGCCGGGGCAAGGAGGGCGCTAAAGGGGAATCGTTGGAATCGCATCGTCGTATCGGACGGGGGATCGGGGAGTCGGGGAATCAGCCCTTCGGAAAACCACGCCGGTCAGATGCCCCGGTCGCGCGCGGCGTTGGCCTGGGGAGATGAACGAATCATTAGGGGGAATCTCTCACAGGGGGCACAGGGGACACAGAGGGGTCTCCGCTGCTCGTCCCTTTCCCCCGTGCCCCCTGTGTCCCCTGTAAGAGACCCTCCCGCGGAGTCCGGCCCCGCAGCGGTGCGTGATCGTGGACCGGAATCTTTCCGGCGAGACCCGTTCGCTGGTCGCCGCTTGGAGAGGGGTTTAATTTGGAGCGGGTTCTCGACCGATCCTCCAGACCGACCCGGCCCGACCTTGAGCACGATCTCCCTTCCGCTGGCCCGCGACGGCGTGGTGCGCGGCGCGTGCCCGCACGACTGCCCGGACACCTGCGCCATGCTGGTGCACGTCGAGGACGGGCGCGCCGTGCGGGTGCAGGGCGACCCGGCGCACCCGGTGACGCAGGGGTTCCTCTGCACCAAGGTCAACCGCTACGTCGAGCGCACCTACCACCCCGACCGCCTCACCGTCCCCCTGCGCCGCGTGGGCCCCAAGGGCGAGGGGCGCTTCGAGCCCGCGACGTGGGAGGAGGCGGTCGCGGACATCGCGGCGCGGCTGAACGAGATCCGCCACGGCGAGCACGGGCCGCAGGCCATCCTCCCCTACAGCTACGCGGGGACGATGGGGCTGGTGCAGGGCCAGTCGATGGACCGGCGCCTCTTCCACCGCATCGGCGCGAGTCTCCTGGCGCGGACGATCTGCGCCGCGGCGGGGACGGAGGGGTGGCGGGCCACCTACGGCGACCGGATGGGCCCCACCCCCGAGGAGGCCGAGCACGCGAAGCTCGTCCTCCTCTGGGGGACCAACACGCTGACCTCCAACCCCCACCTCTGGCCCGCCCTCCGCCGCGCCCGCGAGCGCGGGGCGAAGCTGGTGGCCATCGACCCCATCCGCACCCGCACCGCCGCGCAGTGCGACCGGTGGCTCCCCATCCGCCCGGGGACCGACGCCGCGCTGGCGCTGGCGATGATGCACGTGGCCTTCCGCGACGGGCTGGAGGACGGCGACTACCTCCGCGCCCACACCGTGGGGTGGGAGGCGCTCCGCGAGCGCGTCCTCCACGAGTGGAGCCCCGTCCACGCGGCCACCGTCACCGGCCTCTCGCCCGAGGAGATCGAGACGCTGGCGCGGGAGTACGCGACGACGCGGCCTGCGTTCATCCGCCTCAACTACGGCCTCCAGCGCCACGCGGGGGGCGGGATGGCGGTGCGCGTCCTCTCCCTCCTCCCCGCCGTCACCGGCGCCTGGCGCGACCTGGGCGGCGGCGCGACGCTCTCCACCGGCGGGACCTTCAAGCCGAACACGGCGGCGCTGGAGCGCCCGGAGTGGATCCCCGCGGGAACGCGCACGGTCAACATGGTCCGCCTGGGCGACGCGCTCACGCTCCCCGACGCGGGCGTGGGCGGGCCGCCGGTGAAGGCGCTCGTCGTCTACAACTCCAACCCCGCCGCCGTGGCCCCCGACCTCGGCGCGGTGCGCGCGGGGCTCAGGCGCGACGACCTCTTCACCGTCGTCCTGGAGCACTTCCGGACCGACACGGCCGACTACGCCGACTGGGTCCTCCCCGCCACCACGCAGCTGGAGCACTGGGACGTCCTCACCTCGTACGGGCACCTGTACGTGACGCTGAACCGGCCGTCCATCGCCCCCGTGGGCCAGAGCCTCCCCAACAGCGAGATCTTCCGCCGCATCGCCGCCGCCCTGGGGCTCGACGATCCCGCGTTCCAGGACGACGACCTGGAGCTCATCCGCCAGGCGCTCGACTCGCGCGACCCGCGGATCGGGGGGATCACGCTGGAGCGGCTCCTGGAGGACGGCTACGCGCGCCTGGACGTCCCCCGCGACTGGCGCCCGTACGCCGACCCGAAGCCGAACACGCCCACGGGGAAGATCCAGATCCTCGCCCCCGAGCTGGCGAAGCTGGGCCTCGACCCCCTCCCCGCGTTCGTCCCCCCGCGCGAGAGCGCCGAGGCCGACCCGGAGCGGGCCGCGCGCTACCCGCTGACGCTCCTGTCGCCGCCGGAGCACCCGTTCATGAACTCCACCTTCGTGAACGTCCCCGCCCTGGCGAAAGCGGCGGGCGGGGCGAAGCTCCTCCTCCACCCCAACGAGGCGGCGGTGCGCGGCATCCGGGACGGCGACCGGGTGCGGAGCTGGAACGACCGGGGCGACTTCTTCGCCCGCGCCGTCGTCACCGAGGACGTCCGCCCCGGCGTGGCCGTCTCGTACGGGGTCCGGTGGGCCCGCCTCTCGGAGGCCGGGCGGACGGTGAACGACACGACGTCGCAGGCGCTGACCGACCTGGGAGGGGGCGCGTCGTTCTACGACAACGCCGTCGAGGTGGAGCCGGTGCCGGCGGAGGTGGGCGCGGCACGTGCGGGAGAAAGTCTGGCGCTGGCCGGGCAGGTCGTTTAAAATAAACGGCTTAAGTCCAGCCCCGAGCTCCCTTTTCCACCCGTTCGTCCGGGCCGCGGTGCGTCTTCTCTACGTCTCCCACTCCTTTCCCCTGGCGGGCGACCCCCTGAGCAACGTGGGGGGGATGCAGCGCGTGGCCACCGGGCTGCACGCGGCGCTGGCGCGGCACCCGGAGGTGCGGCTCTCCTCGCTGGTGCTGGAGACGAGCTGGAAGGCGACGCCGTACCGGATGCCCGGGTACATGGCGGGGCTCCTCCACCGCATCCCGAAGACGGTGGAGGAGGAGGGGATCGACGTGGTCCTCTTCTCGTCGATGGTGACCGCCGCGCTCACCCCCGTCCTCCGCCGCCGGATCGTGCGGGCCGGGGCGCTCACCGCCGCCATCCCCGTGGGGCGCGACGTGACGCTCCCCACGCCGGGGTACCAGTGGTTCGTGCCGAAGGTGCTGCGCTCGCTCGACCTCGTCTTCCCCATCTCGCGCGCCACGGGCGACGAGTGCCTCAAGCGCGGGCTCGACCCGGCGAAGATGCACGTCGTTCCCTGCGGCGTCGACACCGCGCTCTTCACCCCCCCGCGCGACCGCGCCGCCGCCCGCCGCGAGCTCCTCCGCGCCATCGGCGAGAGCCCCGCGACGATCCCCGACGACGCGCTCCTCCTGGTGAGCGTGGGGCGGCACCAGGAGCGGAAGGGGTTCCAGTGGTTCGCCGACGCGGTGATGCCGCGGCTCCCGGAGGACGTCTTCTACCTGGTGACGGGCGAGGGGCCGATGACGCCGCAGATCCAGGCGGCCATCGACCGGCACGGGCTGGGGGGGCGGGCGCGGCTCCTGGGGAAGGTCGCCGAGGAGACGCTGCGGACGCTGTACCGGGGGGCCGACCTCTTCGTGATGCCCAACATCCACGTCCCCGGCGACATCGAGGGGTTCGGCGTGGTGATGCTGGAGGCGGGGCTCTGCGGGATGCCGGTGGTGGCGGCCGACCTGGAGGGGATCAGCGACGTGGTGCTGGAGGGCGAGAACGGGCACCTGGTCCCCAGCCGCGACGCCGCCGCCTTCGCCGGGGCGGTCCTCCGCTACCGGGGGAGCCCCGAGCGGGTGGCGCACGCCTCGCGCGCGGCGGCCCGGCACACGCTCCGCACCTTCTCGTGGGAGGGGATCGCCGAGCGCTTCGTGGAGATCTTCCGCGAGCACCTGGCGGGCGCGGCGGCGCGGCCGCTGGCGCGCATCGCCGGCGACTGAAGTCGCGGCTCGCGGCAACGACGGCCGGG
>DATACF010000870.1:0-7286 GCA_036259235.1 Longimicrobium sp.
CACGCCCACTGCGTGCGGGGGGGGGGGCCGGGGGAGGGGGGCGCGCGGAGGCGGAGGAATGCGACGCCAGCCAGCCACACACGGAGAAGCCGCCCCCCGCCTGCGACGTTGCATGAGGGATGCGGGCCCGAAGGGCGAAGACCCTGGCGGGGGAGAACGCGAAGACGGCCGCGATTCCGTGAGGGAACCGCGGCCGCCGTGGAATCCGCCAGGGGCTTCGCGCCGTTGGAAACGGTAGTATCGTTTCCTACGGCGCCCGAAGCCCGGCCCCGCGCAGCGGTGACATGCCCGACACCGTCGTCGCAGTTCGCAGTTGCCGTTCCGACGAGACCGGAACCATCAACGAGGCCCGGTCCCGCGGTACCACTCGACGACGCCCTCGCGGCGCTCGGCGTTCCACTCGCTCGGCCGCGCCATCAGCGCCTCGATCTCCGCGATCTCGCGCGGCGCCCCCTCGCTGACCCGCTCGACGCCCCCCTCGGTGATGAAGTAGTCGTCCTCGATCCGCACGCCGATGTTCCGGTACCGCTGCACCACGGGCCGGAGCTTCGCGATCATGGCCCGGTTGCGCGGCGTGTCGGCCAGGTGGTCGAGGGCGTCGGCGCGGACGTAGATCCCGGGCTCGATGGTGAACGCGCTCCCCACCACGAAGCGCCCCCCGTACGCCGGGTACGCGGGCTCGGGGTCGTGGACGTCGAGCCCGATCCCGTGCCCCAGCCCGTGCATGTAGAACATCCGGTGCTGCGGGCTCGTCCCCCCGCCGGCCAGGTCGAAGGTGGCGTCCGGCGCCTCGATCAGCCCCAGCCGCGCCAGCCCCGTGGCGATCACCCGGTCGGCCGTCTGCGAGATCCCGCCGAGCGTGGCCCCGGGGCGCGCCTCGGCCTCGGCCGCCTTCTGCGCGGCGAGGACGATCTCGTAGACCGCCCGCTGCTCGGGGGTGAAGCGGCCCCCCACGGGCACCGTGCGCGTGACGTCGGCGCTGTAGCCGCGGTAGCTCGCGCCGACGTCCATCACCAGCGTCTCGCCGGCCTCCATGAAGCGGTCGGCGGCGCGGTAGTGGAGGGTGGTGGAGTTGGGGCCGGAGCCCACGATGCTCCCGAACCCCGGCCGCTCGGCCCCGTTGCGCCGGAAGGTCCCCTCGATGAGCGCGTGGACCTCGAACTCGTTCATCCCCGGCTCCACCGCCCGCATGGCGGCGCGCTGGGCGAGGACGGTGATGAGGATGGCCCGCCGGAGGAGCGCCAGCTCGGCCGGGCTCTTCACCGCGCGGATGGCGAAGAGCTCGTCGTCGACCCAGCGGGGCTCGACGCCCGCGTGCTTCGCCGCGAGGGCGGCGGCGAGCTCCTGGTCGGGGCGCAGCCACTCGGTGGCGCTCCCGTCGCCGGTGAGCGGCGAGACGAGGAGGAGCGACGGGGTGCGGGCGAGGGCCGAGTCGAGCATCGCCTCCATCCCGTCGCGGGTGCGCGCCGGGATCCCGGTGAGGGCGGTGGCCCGCTCGGCGCCCAGCCGCGTCCCCTGCCACACCTCCTGCGCGGGGTTGCGGGGGAGGACGAAGAGCGTCTCGCGCACCCGCCCGCCGCTCTTCTCCACCACCAGCGCCGCGCCCGGCTCCACCACGCCCGTCAGGTAGCGGAAGGGGGAACTCTGCGCGAAGGTCATGTAGTCGGCCTCGGGCTCGTCGGCGCCCAGGACGACGAGGACGCCGTCGGGGACGCGCGCCAGGAGCGCGGCGCGGCGGCGGGCGTGCTCCTCGCGCGAGATCGGCGCGGGGGGCGGCGTGGCGGGCACCGTCCAGGCGTCGGCGCTCGCGCGCGGCGGCGGGACGGGCGCCTGCGCGTGGAGCGCGCCGGCCCCGGCGAGCATGAGCGCCAGCGCGGCGGACGGCAGGCGGGTCTTCATCGGGATCGCGGGGTTCGGGTGGGGAAAAGTGCGTGAGTGCGTGAGTGCGTGAGTACGAAAGTCCTGAGTCCTGAGTCCTGAGTGGCCCCATCGCACAGCCTGTCATTCCGAGCGGCGCCGCGTCGCCGGACCCCGGCCTCACGTGGAAACCGGGGCGGCGCCCGAGGAATCTAGCCCGCGAGCACGAGGGCCGGCCTCCAGGCGAGAAACCGGCCTCGCGGCTCGCGGAGTAGATTCCTCGGCTTCGCTCGGAATGACAGCGTCGGGCGTCCGCGTTCGCCTCGGGGCACTGGTGAGAGGCCGCCGGGGGGCGCCGGGTTGAAACGGCGCGCGCCGGCGGCCGGTTCACGGCTTCCGCAGGAAGGCGATGCTGAAGAAGCCGCCGAGGCCGGCGCTCTCGCGGTGCTCCACCCGCAGCGAGGTCCGCGCGACGAGGGGGCCGAGCTGGCGGGTGATGTCGGTGGCGACGGCCGAGGCGGCCAGGTTCAGCGCGCGGCGGAGCGGCGAGGGGGCGCGGTCGTCCGGCACCCACTTGTCGAACACCACCGCGCGGCCGCCGGGCTTCAGCACGCGCTCGGCCTCGCGGAGGGCGGCCACCGGGTCGGGAACGACGGCGAGGATCAGGTGGAGGACCACCGCGTCGAAGGCGGCGTCGGGGAGCTCCAGCGCCTGGGCGTTCATCACCCGCGCGTCCACCGTGCGCCCCAGCGCCGCCGCCCGCCGCCGCGTCCGCTCCACCATCGCGGGGGTCAGGTCGACGGCGGTGACCTCGACGCCCGGCGCCAGGTACGCCAGGTCGGCCCCCGTCCCGCACCCGTCCACCAGCACCCGCTCCCCCGCCCGCGCGTCCAGCAGCGCCAGGGCGCGCCGCCGCTGCCGCCCGAAGCCCGCGACGAGGTCGTACACGGGCGCGAGGAGCGTGTAGCGGGCGCGGTTCCAGGCGAGCGTGTTGACGGGCACGGGCGGATGCGGGGTCGTGGAATCGGAATCGGTCGGGTCGAGGTACGGTCGCCGTTCGGCCGGGGCGCCGCAAGGGCGGCGGAAACGACGAACGCCCCGCCGGGGAGGGCGGGGCGTCGTCGAGTCGGAGCCGATTGGGATCCGCGCGGGATCAGGCCCGCTGCGCCACCGGGCGGGGCTCGGAGCGGCCGTCCAGCCCCAGCTCGCGCTGGAGGGCGGCGCGGGCCTCGCCGATCATGGCGCGCGCCCGCTCGCGGAGCGCGGGGACGTCGGCCAGGGTCAGCCCCACCGTCTCGATCGGCGGGAGGACGCGGGCCACGGCGTTGGCCCGCCCCACCTTCCACGACCCCTTGGCGATGGCGTGGCGCGTCCCCACCACCGCGATGGGGAGGATGGGAGAGCCCGTCTCCACCGCCAGGCGGAAGGCGCCGTCCTTGAACTCCCCCAGCTCGCCCGAGGCCGAGCGCGTGCCTTCGGGCATGATCATCACCGACACCTTCTTCATCAGCCGGTCGCGGCAGTCCTCCAGCGCCTGCGCCCGGCTCCGGGCCTCCGAGCGGCGCACCTGGATGTCGCCGGCCATCCGCATCATCCACCCCATGAAGGGGATCTTGAAGATGGCCTCCTTCGAGAGCCACTTCATCTCCCACGGGAGGTGCGAGATCAGGAAGATGTCGGCGAAGCTCTCGTGGTTGGCCACCGCCACGTACGGCCTGCGCGGGTCGGCGATCCGCACCCCCTCGGTGCGGAAGCGCCAGAGCGGGTTCAGCTTGGTGACCGCCACGGCCGCGCGGCGGAACCAGCGCCCCACCGTGTAGCGGCCGGGGTCGCCGGGGGCGGTGAGGACGTAGACCAGCGCCAGCAACGGCACCCAGAGGATGGCGAGGATGAAGCCGCTGACCCACACCCAGAGCGAAAGGAGCGTCCGAGCCATGAAGCGTTCGTTTTCTTCGTGCAGGCGAGGTTCTTCGTGCCTCCCCGGGGTCCGGTTCCCGGGAAGCCGTCTGATACACCGCATTCCCCGCGCCGGTCGCTCGTCGTGCGTAACGGGTGGGTCCGGATCTGATCCTGGAACGGCAACTTCAACGGCGACTGCGACTTCGAACGGCAACTACGGATCCGGGCGTGTCCCTCCGCTGCGCTCCGGGCCGGGCTGCGGGCGCCGTAGGAAACGATACTACCGTTTCCAACGGCGCGAAGCCCCTGGCGGACTCCACGAACTCCGCCGCTTCATCGCCGACCCGATCCCCTTCGCATTCCCCCCCGCCAGGGTCTTCGCCCTCCGGGCCCGCATCCCTCACGCAAATTCGCGAGAAACAACGGCTTCCGCACCGATGGAGGACGCACGAAGCCTCGCATGGTTCCGTGGTCGACGCCACGGCCTGTGCGAGGCTTTCCTGCCTTTGCTGCCGCGGCCGCGGCTTCAGCCGTCCGGCGCGGGGCTGGCCGAAGCGCGCCGCTCCTTCCCCGCGCCGAACCACCCGATCCCGCCGTTGCCGTTGCGGTCGTACCGCGGCCCTCGTGGGAGGCGCTCCGGCGCGCGCGCCTCACCGCCGCCGCGGAGCGTCACGCGGCGGAAACGGGGTCTCTGGGACGGAAGGGCTTCGGGGAGGAAGAGGCGCGGGCGCGCGGGTCAGTTGGCGCCGCGCGCGCACGAGGCGCAGGAGAGCGTCTCGGGGAAGATCTCCAGCCGCTCGAAGGGGATGGCGACGCCGCACGAGCGGCACGCCCCGTACGTCCCCTCCTCCAGGCGCTGCAGCGCCTCCACGATCTGCCGCAGCTGGGCGCGCTCGCGCTCCTCCAGGTTCGCCGTCAGCCCGGCGTTCTGGAGCGCGTCGATCCGCGACAGCCGGCCCACGGTGTCCTGCTCCAGGTCGCGCGGGCGGGCGCTCTCGCCGCTGATCTTGAGGCTCCGCTCCAGCTTGCCCAGGCTGCGCAGCAGCGCCCCCCGGATCCGCTCGAGCTGGTCCGCCCCGAGCGGGCTCTGAACTACGGTCATGCGTCGGTCTCTGCGTTGAGGTTCCGCGGTGCGCCGAAGAAACTAATGTTGTCCGGCGGGTGGACGGTCAAGGAGTTCGTGACGAAGTGGGAGCTCGCGTGCGTCCGTCAGGGGAGCGAGACGAGGTCCATGGCGTGGTCGAGGGTGGCGGCCAGGAGCCCCGTGGGGCGCCCCCCGGCGCGGGCCATCACCTCGCGGAGCGACTCGGTGATCGTGCGGTCGACGGCCTCGAAGACGGGGGCCGCGGCGGCGCCCCCGGCGTCGCACATCAGGAAGCTGAAGGCGCGCGCCATCCCGCAGTTGGCGATCACGTCGGGGAGCACCGCGAAGCGGGCGTCGGCCTGGCGGGCCACGAGGGTCGCCCCCAGCTCGGCCTCGCGGAAGGGCTGGTTGGCGCCGCAGGCGATCGTCTCCACCCCCTGCGCCGCCAGCCGCTCCAGCGCCCCCTCGTCCAGCGTCTCCGACGCGGCGGCGGCCACGAGGACCTCGGCCTCCACCCCGTGGAACGCGGCGTGGCCGCCTTCGCGGACACACGCCGGGTGGTCGGGGATCAGCTTGTCGTCGCCGCGGCCGCGGACCAGCGCCTCCACCTCGGCGGCGGAGAGCCCCGCGGGCGCCACCAGCGCCTTCTCGCGGTCGGAGAGGGCCACCACCTTCGCCCCCTCGCGGGCCAGGTAGAGGGCGCAGGGGGCGCCCACCGCCCCGAACCCCTCCACCGCCACCCGCTTCCCGGCCACGCTCCCGCCCCGCATCTCGTAGAAGCGGATCACCGACCGCGCCAGCCCGTACCCGGTCACCAGGTCGGCCACGGTGAGCTCCGTCCCCTCGACGCCGTACGTGCCGTCCACCACGGCGCGGACCCCCGCGCTCAGGGTGTGGTGGATCCGCTCCAGCCGCTCCGCGTCGGGGCGGAGGTGGCCGCGCACGACCCCCTCCTGCGGGTGCGAGAGCCCGATCTCGGTGCAGCAGGGGATCACGTCGCGCATCTCGTCGACGTTCAGGTCGCCCCCGGTGCCGTAGCAGAGGCGGAGGTAGGGCGAGACGGCGCGGAACCAGCGGCGGAGGACCCCGTCGCGGCGGGGGTCGGCGGGGTCGAAGTCGATCCCCGACTTGGCGCCCCCGATCGGGGGGCCGCTGAAGGCGAACTTCAGCTCCATCGTCTTCGCCAGGTACGTCACTTCGCGCCGGGTGAGCCCGGCCCGCATCCGCGTCCCCCCGCCGGCGGCGCCCCCCCGGAGCGAGTTGATCACCAGCCACCCCCGCGCGGGGGTCTCGGCGTCGTTCCACTCCACCACCAACAGCGGCGGGCGGCGGAAGTACTGGCCGTAGCGGCGCCAGAGGGCGGCCTCGCGCTGGGCGGGGGCGGCGGAGACGGGGTTCATTCGGGCTTCCGGTCCGGTCGGTCTGGCTCTTAAGGGGCGGGGCGCTCGACCCGCTCCAGGAACACGTCGAAGGTCCCGCCGCAGACGGCGGGGCTCCAGCTGAACAGGTCCTCGGTGAGGTCGATCCGCAGGAGGCGCGGCGCCCCCGTGGCGGCGACCTCGCGGGCGGCCTCGATCACCTCGGCCTCGCCGCACCCGCCGCCCACGGTCCCGGTGAGCCCCCGCGCGGGGTCGACGAGCATCTTGCTCCCCACCCCCCGCGGCGTGGAGCCCCGGCACCGCACGATGGTCGCCAGCACCGTCACACGCCCCTCGCGCGCCGCGGCCTCCGCGGCGGCGTACACGGCCAGGTCCTCGGTCATCCTTCCTCCTCGGCCCGTGGGCGCGCGATCCACCGCTCCATCACCCGCTCCGTCTCGCGGAGGGGCCGCCCCGTCCCCCCGCGGCGGACCCGGACGATCTCGGCGGCGATGGCGACGGCGATCTCCTCCGGGGTCTCGGCGCCGATGTCGAGCCCGATGGGGGCGTGGACTGCGGCCAGCCGCTCCGGCGCGATCCCCTCGCGCACCAGCTGCTCCAGCGCGGCGCGGACGCGGCGGCGGCTCCCCACCATCCCCACGTAGGCCGGGGACTCGGGGCGGCGGAGGAGGTCGCGGAGGGCCTCGAAGTCGTACTTGTGGCCCCGCGTCACCAGCACCAGGTGCGTCCCCGCGCCGACCGGCACCCCGCGGAAGGGGTCGGCGAAGTCGGCCCGGCGCACCTCGGCCGCCTCGGGGAAGCGCTCGCGGGTGGCGAACTCGGGGCGGTCGTCCAGCACCCGCACCGTGAACCCCAGGAGCGCCCCCACCCGGCAGAGCGGGCGGGCGATGTGCCCCGCCCCCACGATCACCAGCTCCGGCGGCGGGCGGTGGGGCTCCAGGTAGACCGTGCAGGCGACGTCGCCCGCGCGGGCCTCGCGGGTGGCCGCCCGCCCGCGCTCCAGCGCCTCGCGCGCCAGCCGCGCCACCTCGGCGTCGAGCGCCGCGCTCCCCAGCGTCCCCGCGTGC